>JAPUKT010000120.1 GCA_027295555.1 Deltaproteobacteria bacterium | reverse complement strand
CGAAATGCCTGGCTCCTTTAGCTGTAGGTCGCAGGTGGTCGAGTGGCCGGTTGTTTTTGTCGTGTTTTTGAGGTGGCGCGGCGGCTTTCGCGATGTGGGTTGTAAGTGATCAGGCGCATCGTGGTGGAGGGGATCACCGATGGCGACGGCCGTGTGCTACTCCCCCCCGATCAGGTCGATCCAGGCGTTCGCGCCTATCGCGACTCCGCCTCTTTCCTCGTCTTCCAGGGAGGCAAGCTTCTCGGGTTCGAGTAGGGTTTTCAGGATGCCGTGGCAGGAAATCGTGGCAGGGTTGACCGTCTTCGGGGCGGCCGCCTACCTGTACAGGCGGTTCCGCGGCAAACGTGGGAGCTCAGCGCCTCAAGGGGGGCCTGACGTGCCCGTGTCGAGGCTCAAACGCAAGCGGTCTTCGCGGGATTCGTGCGGGCATTGAGACGAGTGACTACATTGAGCTGAGATGGGCAAATCCGCCACAATCGATGGGCTCCGGAAGTTTCGTCAAAGGCTTCTTCGCGAGCGAGACCCTTGGCATGACACGTCGCGCCGGTTCCGTGTCCGTCGCTTTGCGGGCCCCGAGTGTTTCATCGAGCACCTCAAGGACGTACGAGTTGCGCATCTGACCGATCTCCACGTCGGGCGTGTGACGCCGATGGCGGTTCAATACGACGCCGTCTCGATGACCAATGCGGGCAAACCTGACATCGTCGTCATCAGCGGGGACTTCGTTTGTCACAGCAGGGTCTATCTCGACGATCTCACCGAGGTGATCGGTAAGTTCGATGCGCCGGTGTTTGCGGTGCTCGGAAATCACGATCACTGGGCGGGGGCTGATGTCGTTCGCAAGGCGCTGCGAAAGGGCGGTGCGGAGGTGCTCGACAACGCCCACACGACGATCACGATCGGCCACCAACCTCTACAAGTGCTGGGTCTCGACGACGCGTACACCGGCCACGCTTCCCAGCGCGACGCGCTCAAGGGGCTCAAGTCGAACCTTCCGGTCATCGGGCTCTCGCACATCGCCGAGGAAGCCGACGCGCTGTGGGAGCACGGGGTGCCTCTCGTCTTTTCGGGACATACGCACGCTGGGCAGATCACCGTGGCTCGCCTACATGAGCTTTCGGTCGGTAAGCTGGCCGGTCACAAGTACATTCACGGCCTCTATGGGTCGCGCGCCGCGGAGGAGCCCAAAGGCGCGGTGTACGTCGGCGCTGGGGTGGGGGCTGCGATCGTTCCCCTGAGGCTCGGTGAGCGCGCGCGACGAGAGGTCGCCTTCTTCGAGCTCGGCGTGCAACCGGGCGCCTTCGACGAGCATCACCAAGAACAGGCCGCCCATCGAGGCCGCAAGCCCTCTCCCAAGACGAAAGAGCGACGGGCCCAGACTGTTCTTCGCAAACAGGAGCGGCGCGCTCGGCGAAACGGGAACGGCGCTGGCCCTAGAGCACCGAACAGGTAACGCTCGTCCTAAATTCCCGAGGGTTTGGCTGATCAGCCGTGTTCCGCGAGGAAGTGCTCGGCTTGCAGCGCCGCCATGCAGCCCGTCCCCGCCGCGGTGACCGCCTGACGCCACTTCTTGTCCTGCACGTCGCCGGCGGCGAACACCCCGGGCACGTTGGTTTCGGTGGAGTCGGGCTTGGTGATGATGTAGCCCTGCTCGTCGGTCTCGATCTGCCCGTTGAGAAACGGGGTGTTGGGCGTGTGGCCAATGGCGAAGAAGAGGCCCGCGACGGGAATGTCCCGCTCCTCGTTGGTTTTCAGATCTTTGACGCGGACCGCCTCGAGGAAGTCGGTCCCCTTGGCTTCGGTCACCATGTGCGACCACAGCATTTCGATCTTGGGATTCGTCAGCGCGCGGTGTTGCATGATCTTCGAAGCCCGGAGCTCGTCTCGACGGTGCACGACGTACACCGGTGCGCCGTACTTGGTGAGGAATGTCGACTCTTCCATTGCGGAGTCGCCACCGCCGATCACCGCCAGGGGCTGATTGCGAAACGCCGGCAACGCGCCGTCGCAAACCGCGCAGGCCGAAATGCCCTTCTGCCAGAGCTCTCCGTCGTTCGCGCCCGGGATCTCGAGCCGCTTCGCCGTAGCGCCGGTCGCGATGATAATCGTGTGCGCGGTGCCCTCCTGGGTGTCCGCCTTGAAGTGGAATGGTCGGCTGGAGAGGTCGAGCTCATTCACGGTTTCAGTGTGGATCGTCGTGCCAAACCGCTCGGACTGCGCGCGAAAGCGATCGGTGAGGTCCGGGCCCATGATGCCCTCGGGGAAACCGGGGTAGTTTTCGACATCGGTCGTGGTGGTGAGCTGACCGCCTGCCGCGACGCCGCCGGCCAGGAAGCCTTCGAAGAGCACGGGCTTGAGCTCCGCGCGCGCCGCGTAGAGCGCTGCCGTGTGTGCTGCGGGTCCGCTTCCGATAATCAAGACTCGATGGCTCATGAAACTCCTTTGAGGCCGGGTTATGCATACCCGCCGGCGAGTGCGCAACCCCTAGCCAATCACCTTGGACACGTTAGCGCCGATGGCAAGAGAGGCCGTAAGCCCCGGAGATTCGATGCCTATCAGGTGAACCACCCCAGGCTGCGATTCGGGGGTGGCGATGACGAAGTCCGCGAATCCGCCGCCCGGGCCGACGAGCTTGGGCCGGATCCCAGCATAGTCCGGCGTCAAGTGCTCGGGGCGGATCGCCGGGAGGTATCGCGCGACCGCTTCGGCGAATCGCTCGGCGTGCGACTCGTCGACGGTGTAGTCGATCTCGTCGATGTACTTGGCGTCTGGGCCGGCGCGGCGAGCCCCGGAGAGGTCGGCCGTGATATGCACGCCGAGGCCTGCGCCGTGGGGCAGCGGATAGATCAGGCTGTGCTTCGTCGGAGGGGCCCCGGCCTGAAGCGCGAAGTACGAGCCCTTGCAGGGATAGAGGCGCCACGGTCGCTCGTTGCGCCGCAGGCCCGACTTTTCGGCGATGTCGAGCGCCGAAAGCCCGGCGGCATTCACGACGCGTCGTGTTCGTATCTCGGTCGTTCGGCCCATCGTGTCCGCGGTTCGAACGATCCAGTCTCGTCTCGACGGACGGATCTCCTCGACCGCCGTATGAAAGACAGCCGCCCCGTCGGCCTCCCGCACTTCGCGGAGGAAGCTCGCGAGAAGCTCGTGAACATCGACGACCCCGGAAGTGGGTGAGTAGAGCGCCGCGTGGCAGCGGAGCTCGGGCTCCCTCTCTGCAACCTCCGCGCCGGTCAACAGCTCCAGCTCTCCGGCGCCGACCTCTTTGGCGTGTCGTGCGAGCCTTCGAAGGCGCTCCTCATCCTCAGCGCTCGTCGCAACGATCAGCTTCCCCGTTCGGGCGTGTGGGACGTCGTGGGTTTCGCACCAGCGATAGAGAAGCTGCTTGCCTTCGATGCATAGGCGCGTCTTGAGGGAATCCTCCGGATAGTAGATCCCTGCGTGGATCACACCGCTGTTGCGGCTCGACATCTCTCGGCCAGGGCCGACTTCGCGTTCGATGACGACCACCGAATCGAGCCGGCGCGTGAGCTCGAGTGCACATGCGAGGCCTACCACGCCTGCCCCGATCACTACCGCGTCGACCTCGTCGCTACCCACCATGCTGTTGTATCAGAAAGACAGCGGGTCGACGCGTTGCGCTGGGAGCTGTACCGACAATCTCGGCGCCGGCAGCTCCTGCTGCTCGCGGTATGCCTCGTAGTGCACCAGGACGCGGCGCACGTAGCGGTGGGTCTGTGTGAACGGAATCCGCTCCAGGAGAACGTCGACCGAAGCCCCTTCAGCGCACTCCTGCATCCAGCGGCGCACGTTGTGTGGTCCAGCGTTGTAGGCGGCGATGGCGAGGGGCAGGCGTCCATCGAACCGGTGGATCAACGAAGTGAGGTACCACGCCGCGAACTCCAGGTTGGTTTGCGGGTCGAGCAAGTCGGCTGGCGAAAAGTCTTCATGGCCGAGTGCATGCGCGATCAATTGCCCGGTGCGGGGCATGATCTGCATGAGGCCCACGGCGCCGGCATACGACACGATGTGCTTGTGATAGGCGCTTTCGACGCGCATCACGGCGAGCAAGAGATTCGGGTCGAGGCCGTATCGGTTTGCTGCTGGTGCAGCGAGCCACTCGTAAGCCCGCCGGAGGAGAGGGTCGCGCGATCCGAATCGCTGAGGCCCAATCGCGCGGCGCGAACGTCTGTCGCGATCGGCTCGTGCACCCGTCCGTCCGCGCGGGCTACGGAATCGAGCCCCGCTCGTACGACCGGCTTTCCAAGCGCGTGCCGCCACGAGAGATAGGCCTCGAAGAGCTCGGCGGTCGCGGAGTCGCGCTCGCCGATGCGGAGGAGATCGGCCGCGCGCCCGATCCAAGGGTAGGTGTCGCTGTGGAACCCGGCGATCGGCTCCAGTTGGCTGGCAAGCTCCGAATCGGCCGCCTGAGGGGCGCGTGGCATGCCGCGTCGGCCGAGGTCCGAGAAGCCTTCCGGGCTTTCGATGCGCTCCCCGATCTGGAGCCTCGCGAGGCCGTTTACGGCCCAGAGCGTGTAGTAGTCATCCCCTGCTTCGAGTGTCTTCGAGTAGTAGCTCTTGGCGTCGTCAGGCCGTCCCCCACGTTCATGTGCCCTCGCCAGGTGGTAGAGCACCGCGGCCCGATACCGAGCCCTGCCTCGCTTTGCCACGCGGTCGAGCAGCACGATGATCAGCCCTTCACCGCCGGTCCCGACGGCCGTCATCGCTACATCGAAGAGGATGCCGGACGCAACGCCTTCTCGCACAGCGAATGTGACGAGGATGTCGTCGACTTCGTCCTGCAGACCAGCGGGGGAGGCGAGCCGAATCATATTGCGGAGCTGCGCCGATCGGACGGCTGCGTACGCCCGTCCCGCCCTCAGTCGGTTGAGCGCCGCGAGTGCGGCGTCTTTTTCGCGCGCTGTCGCAACTTTCGCCATGTCGTTCGCCCGGTTCTCAATCTCTCGAGCAGTCGCGATATCGAGCGATGGGAACTGTTGCGCCGTACGAAGATACGTCTCTGCGGCTTGCCAACGACCTTCATAACGAGCCAACCGGCCAGCGAGATAGTGAACCTTCGCCTGTTGCTTCGGTGTCATTTGCCGTTCGAGCAATTCGGCTACGACCACCTTGGCTTTGTCGAGCGGGCCCGTACGTACGAGGTGTCGCGCGATCTTGACTCGTTCGTCATCGGGCAGCTGCGAGATGTCGTACCCGACTCGCGGGAGCTCCGCGTCGGCTCGGGGCGCTAGGAGGCTTCCCGGGTGGTCGACGCGAATGGCGTGGAACATCTGACCCGCCTCTTGATGGCGCTGCTGCCGGACGAGGCTCTGTGCGTGCTCATAGAGGAGGTCGGTACGCTCCGGGAGGGCTGGATAGGTCCACAACAGGTTATGGAGGGCCTGCCCTGCGGTCGGGTCGTCGGCCCGGAGGAGCGCGAACACGTACCCGAAGCTCGCTTGGACGCGGACCGATTCGTGAATGCTCTCCGTCGCTTCCGCGAAGAACACGGCCGCTCGACCGGGTCGGTGGCGGAGGAGCTCGAGCCGCGCTTGCTGCAGGGCGATGTGGTCCCCAATGCGAGGAAGCCCCTGATGGGCCAGGTCGAGCTCGAGGCGCGCTTCTTCGTATTGGGCATCCGTGACCAACTGTAGGGCGTCACGGTAAGCCTCGACCGCGCGACGGGAGAGGGGGCTCGTCTCGACCAGAGCGATGGGTGCAGCGTAAGGGCCACACATCGCGATGAAGATCCAAGGACGGTCCACGCGGATCGGTGTCTCGACGAGGTTCGCTTGGTCGGCGACGCACATGGGCACATCGGGTGATGCGTACGCCGGTGCCCACGGAAAAAGCACCCATGCGAACACGATTGCGGTGAGTCTGCGATGCGCCACGCTCCTTATAATATTGCAGAATTGTGACCTGCGACGCAAAGAATGAGTTGCCTTTGTGCCCGTTTTTGTCTAGCGCGCGCGACGCCATTTCATTGTGGCGGTGCTTTATCGTTCTGGTCGTAAGTGTCGATGTCGTCTTGTGAGGTGACTGACTCTTCTGAGGGCTCGTCTTCCAACTCCGGTAACAGGACGGTCACGACACCAATGCCGATCAGGAGTGCGAACCCGACTCCCAACCAAAAGGTCCTCCACTTCGGAGTCTCGTATGTGTCTTCGTACCGAGCCACGCGCTCAGCTCCCGAGAGCAACGAGGGCGGATTTCGTCGCGGAGATGATCTCGGCAGTTGGTACGTCCTCGGACTCCGTTTCGGTGCGCTTCTTCAGCT
>JAPUKT010000012.1 GCA_027295555.1 Deltaproteobacteria bacterium | reverse complement strand
GGCTGGCTCCACACCGGCGACATCGCAAGAATAGACGAGGACGGCTTCATCTATATCCTGGACCGCATCAAGGACATGATCATTTCGGGGGGCGAGAACGTCTACCCGGCCGAGATCGAAAACGTGCTCGTATCCATGGAGGGCGTGAAGGAGGTGGCGGTCATCGGGATGCCTTCGGCCAAATGGGGAGAGTCGCCGCTTGCGATCGTCGTCAAGGAAGACGATTCGCTCACTGCCGAAGAGGTTCTCGCCTTTTGTAAAGGAAAGCTGGCGCCCTTCAAGTTGCCCAAGGCCGTGGAGTTCACCCTGCTGATCCCCCGCAATCCAACCGGGAAGGTCCTCAAACGCGTTCTCCGGGATCAGTTTCCGGGTGCGGCACCGTCCTGGCGTCCCAGGGTCAAGCCCGAGTGAGTCCGCCGAGGATGTGAGCGAGCGGTGCCTTATCGGGCAACGTTCGGGAAGTTCCAGCAGCGCGGCAATGGAGCGGTCGCTGCGGTCAAAATGCCCGTGGCCGCTTCGCACACATCCCGAATCGAGTTGACCATACGCGCTCCGGTAGCGATCTGACCTGCGCCGCCAAGACCTCGCGGGCTCGACAACGTCGCTCCGAGCTTCACACTGGGATGGCCCGCGATCTCGATTTTCCATTCTCCGGCATCGGGATCCAGGTTCCAACCGGGGTCCTGGGTGAGGTCCAAATCTTTGTCGAGTAGCCAGTAGAGATCTTCCGTTACGACAGGCGAACCGTTGGATCGCACGACGACCTGAAGATGAATTCCGCCGACCGTGCCCTGCTTGACGCGACCGTCGAGGAGATCCCGTTTGGCGCGGGCAAACCCCGGGCGAGTGGTGACGTCGTCGACGTCGAAGTTGAGCGCCTCCGCGAGCATCCGGCAGGATTGTTGGAAGGAGTTGGTCATCAGGTCGAAGTACGAAGCATCCTGCTGGAGCTCTTCTACTTCACGACCGAACTTCATGACCTCAGTCAACAGGAAGGGATCCCAACCGGTGAGCTCGCCGACTTCCTGAATGTGTATGGTCTCGACGCTGGCACAGAGTGACGACGCCACCAGGGGAAGCACGTCTCCAGCAAAGCCCGGGTTTACGCCCGTGCCCAGCAGCGAAACGCCGCCCTTCTTGCAGGCGGCCTCAATCTCGCCGAGTTCCGGCCGGCTCTTCGGATAAAATGCGGCGCTCGGAGTGATGACGTTTTTGCCGGACTCGAGGATGCGAATGATCTCGTCGTAGCGTTCGAACGGAGCGTTGTAGAGCACCACGTCGGCATCGATGGCGAGACCCGCGTCCAGGTTGCCGACGGTGGTAATGCCGGTGGCTTGGCTCTTGGTGATGACACCAACGTCAACCCCGGCTTTTTCCTCGTGGTGGACCACCGCTCCGACCAACTCGAGCTCCGGGTTGCGCTGAATCATGCCGATTTGCTCACGCGCGATTGCGCCGGTGTACCACTGAATGACTCGGTAGCTCATGGATGTTTCCTGGCTGGAGATAGGGCGGTAGCCCGGTTCCGTAGGGGGTGCTCGGCGCTCCCAAAACTTGAATAGCCTACAACCCCTCGTTGTTCGGTTCGGGTGGCTCGGGCATCGGTTTGCTCTTGCGACGATCCGACTTGATGTCTCCGGCGGAGAGATTCCAGGTATCAAATAGCCGGTCGCTGATCTTGGCTCGAAGCTCGTAGGTTTCCGTAATCACCTTTGTGATCGAGTGACGCTGGGGCGTTTCCACGGTGATCAAAAAGGGAATGTGTCGGTCCCCCACCATTCGAACATCGGCCGGGTCAAGACTGAGCCGCTTCAAGAACTTGCCCGAGCGGTAGTAGTCGGTCCAAATGATGATTGATCGGGCTGTCTCGACACAGGTGACTTGTCGATCGTAGGCGGAATCGAAATCCGTCGTTCCCCGCACGTCGAGCAGTGTGCAACCCGCATTGGTGGCATCCGCAAGCTGCGAAGGCGTCACGTCCTCGTCCGATGCCCAGTCGACGTTATAGTCGGAAATTCGTTTCGGTTCGACGTCTTCATAGGACAGGTCGGTTCCGAAGAATGAATCTCCCCGTTGAGACGAACTCAGCCGCCGCGTCAGCCTGACCGCGGGAAGATAGACGAAGAGATCATCGGACCGTTCTTCGTTCTCCAATACCAGCACCGCTGTTCCTCGGATCGTCTCCGGATAGAGGAAGCGCAGCAGAGCCTTGCCAGGCCGCACACTCTGGCGTCGCGTCAGCTGCAGACGCCGCCGCATTTCCTTGCCGCTGCCCGACTGGGTGGCGAGGGTCATCGTCTGAATGAAATCGTCTTCGTAGAGGTTTTGAAGAGCGCGGTCGAGAAGACTGGCCGCGCTTGTTTGCTCGTTCGATTGAGCACTCAATGGCAAGAACATTGCGAACAATAATACGAGGAAAATCGAGATCCATTCGCCGAGCCTGCTTGCTCGGGACGCTATCGAAAACCGACCGTACATCTCTAGATCTCCAATCTTCGAGCGGCATTTCCTTTTATAGGGTGACATTACGGGAATATCTGTCGCTGGCGATACGCGCTCTGCATCCGCCGAAGTGCAACACCATAGGCCGCGGTGCGCGCAGAGCATTTGAATTCAGAGGCAAAGGCCGACACGTTGGCAAACGCGTGCTGGATCTTTCTCGCGAGTTTGGCGTCCAGCTCTTCGAGTTCCCATTGCTCGCTCTTCTTGTTCTGGACCCATTCGAAATAAGACACGATCACACCGCCCGAGTTACAGAGAAGATCGGGGATGATATCCACACCACGATTGATGAGTGCTTTTTCTGCATCGGGTCTCATGGGGCCATTGGCCGCCTCGGCGATCACCTTCACATCGATGCTATCCACATTGTCCACAGTGATCTGGTCCTCTAGTGCAGCGGGAACCAGAATATCGGCCTTGATCTTGAAGAG
>JAPUKT010000119.1 GCA_027295555.1 Deltaproteobacteria bacterium | reverse complement strand
CAAGCACGAGACCACACCCATGCTCCCGCAAGGACCGTCGGGAAAGCGGCTGCCGATTGCACACGCCGCGTCTTCGATGATCGGTAGTGCGCCAAGCGCTTCGCGGATCTCGGTCGATCTCGCTGGGTTCCCGAACTGATCGATTACGATCGCCGCCTTCGCGTCGCGGGTTCGCGCGGCGCCAAATGCCTCGCCCGTACCGTTCCACTCGTGCTGATCGACATCGATGAATCGGACGCGGGCACCCGCCAACCGCGATGCATGTGCTGGGCTCGGCCAACTGAGCGCCGGGCAAACGACCTCGTCGCCGTGCCCGACCCCGAGTGCCTTGAGCGCGAGTTGAAGCGCCGCCGTTCCACTCGACACCGCGATTGCGTGGCGCCGCCCGACCAATGCGGCGACAGCTTGTTCGAAGCGCTCCACCATCGCTCCCTGAACCAACTGTCCAGACTCGAGAACGGCTGCGACGGCGCGCTGCTCATCCTCGCCGATCCACGGTTTTGCTAGGCGAATCAAGGCCACACCATCTTATCAGCTCAGACTCCACATCCACCAGATTGCGGCGTTCGGGTCCGGGGTCCACCCTCAAAGGATGGAACTCCCGCGACAGGTCGAAGCCCTGGAGCGTGCCCTCGGGCGGCTCGGGATTCGTTTCCTGGAGGAGGAGCTCCCGGACGAGGCCCACATCGATGGCGGCCTCTGCAGCGTCGACGGCGAACAGCTGCTCTACCTCTCGCCGGCCGCACCTCCATGGCGACGTGCCGAGGTGCTCCTCGATGCGCTTCGTCGACTTCCCCATCGCGACATTTGGCTTCCACCGGAGATCCGCCAGCTCGTCCAGGACGAAGATTTTGCCGATCGTCCGGTGCGGCTCGTAGCCTCCGTCAACCAGGCATCCCATGATCCCGATGCCAAGGAGGGCGATCGTTGAGTGGTCTTGGCTTGATACTTTCGGGAGGCGGCGCGCGTGGCGCATACGAGGTCGGCATTCTCGAGTATATCTTCAACGAATTTCTCGACGCCCAGGGGAAGCCACCCAAAGTCGATCTGATCTCCGGCACGAGCGTAGGGGCGGTCAATGGCGCGTTCGTAGCGTCGCACATCGAAGACGTCCCGAGCGCAGTGAAGCACATGGTTGGCCTATGGACCGAGCTAGAGCTGCCCGACGTGTTGGGCTTTGGGCTACGCCAGGCTGCCGGCCTCTACCGAGTCTTGCTTGGCGGCACCGAGGCTCGCGGCGTGTTCGATCCGACTAGCCTTTCCGCGATCGTGGGTAAGAGTATCCATTGGCGCAAGCTCCGGCGAAACATTCGTACCGGCGCCCTCCAGGCGCTGACCGTGAGCACGACACGCGTCGGGACGGGGCAGCCGGTCATCTTCGTCGATGCTGCGCCTGGCCTCGGAATCCCAAAGAGCTTGGGAATCCATGCGCTCGTTCGAAGAGCGAAAATCGGCCAGCATCACGTGTTAGCATCAGCGGCGATCCCCCTCGTATTTCCGCCCGTGGAGATCGGTGACGAGATTCATTGCGATGGAGGCCTCCGTCTCAACACCCCCATGGGGCCGTCGATCCACCTAGGGATGAACCGTCTCTTGATCGTCGGCCTTTCCACGCCTCACGTTGCCGGCCGGCGTGCGGTGCGCGACGGGCGGTACCCGGGCGCTCCGTTCATGCTCGGTAAGGTCCTGAACGCGTTCCTTCTCGACCACGTCAACAGCGACCTCCTCGAGGTGCAGCGCATCAACGACTTCTTGAAAGACGGGATTCGCGCGTACGGGCCCGAGTTTCTCGATCGCATCAACGAGGTCGCCAAAGCGCGAGGCGCCCTTGCACCACGTCGTCTGTTGAGCTCACTCGTGTTACGTCCAAGCGTCGACATCGGACAGGTCGCCTCGGACTATCTCGCGTCGAACCGCGTTCGCTTCGGCAAGAGCCTCGGCCGCGCGTTCATCAGTCTGCTCGATGTGGGCGCTGGGGCCGACGCCGACCTGGCGAGCTATCTCTTGTTCGACGGTGGATTTGCCCAGACCCTCATCGAGATGGGGCGCCACGACGCCCACTCGCGTCGATCCGAAATCGAGGCCTTCCTTTTTGAAGACCCCGAAGCAGTCCTATCCACAGCCAGCACTGTGGATAGTCTGGAACATTCGGGCTCCAACCCCCCGGAATAATAACGTCTTCCCGCCCGTTTTATGTTGTGGGTAAAGCGTGGAACTACGGCCCACTGATCAGTCAAATTGTAATATTTCATCTACATCGTTCTCTGTGATAGGCTCCAAAAGTGGCACAACCCGGCCTCGCCCACATTTCTGAGAACGCGACCCAGCTATCTCAACGTCTCGTTCAGAACATCGCGCTGGTAGTTCGGGGCAAGGAGGAAGTCATCAAGCTGGCCGTGGTCTCGCTTTTGGCGCGGGGTCACTTGCTCCTCGAAGACGTGCCTGGTGTCGGAAAGACGACCCTCGCACGCGCGCTTGCAGCGTCGGTCAGCGTGTCGTTTCGTCGGCTGCAATGCACGTCGGATTTGATGCCGACCGACGTGCTCGGCGGCAACGTCTTCAACCAGTCGAAGAGCACGTTCGAGTTTCGTCCAGGGCCGATCTTCACGCAAGTGCTTCTCGCGGACGAGATCAACCGTACGACGCCGAAGACGCAAAGTGCGCTTCTCGAGGCCATGGATGAGCGCCAGGTTTCGATCGACGGGGAAACCCACGTCCTCGACGAACCTTTCTTCGTGGTCGCGACGCAGAACCCGCACGAGTTCTACGGCACCTATCCACTGCCGGATTCACAGCTCGATCGCTTTCTGGTGCGCCTCGGCATCGGCTACCCGCCTCCTAGCGTCGAACGTGAGATTCTCACTCGACGCGCCGTCGACCCGGTGAAGCAGCTCGAGCCTGTCATGACGGCGGCGGAGCTTCGTCACGTCCAGCAGGCGGTCGACTCCGTTCGGGTCGACGACTCGATTCTCGATTATCTGCACCGAATCATCATTGCGACACGAACCACGCCGCTCTTGGCCGTGGGTGCCTCGACCCGGGGAGCGCTCGGCTTCGAGCGAGCGGCGCGTGCCCGGGCGCTCGTCGAAGGTCGTTCGTACGTGTTGCCCGACGACGTCAAAGCCTTGGCCAACCCAGTATTGGCGCACAGGGTCAAAGTGAGCGGTGGTGTGGCAGGCACTGCGGTTCGCGATGATGCACAGCGGGTGATTCGCGAGCTCCTCACGGTTGTGGCCGTCCCGCTCTGATCGGTCCAGTCGATGCGCATCTTTGGACGAAGGCGGAGCAGACGAAAATTTCGACTGACCCGTGAAGGTCGCGCGTTCCTCTTCGTCACCATCGGCGTCGGTCTCGCTGCGGTGAACACCGCGAATAACTTACTCTACTTGGTGCTCGGTCTTCTCTTGAGCTTGCTCCTGGTCAGCGGAGTCCTGAGCGACCTCGCGCTTTGGAAGCTTCGCATGGGGCGAAAGCTTCCGGAACAGATATTTGCCGGCAAACGCGCGCTCATCGAGATGACCGCCCTCAACGACAAGAAGTGGCTGGCCAGTGTTTCGGTGGAAGCGGTCGACGAGCTCGATGGCATCGAAACGGAGCCCGCGCGCTTCTTGCGCGTTCCGCCCGGCGAGTCGGCGAGCGCGACCTATGGCTTTCAGGCGCCGAAGCGGGGGCTGGTCGAGCTCGGCGCCGTGCGCATCGTCACCCGCTATCCCTTCGGCCTCATCGAGAAAGGATACACGGTCTTCCTGCCCGACGAGATCGTCGTATACCCCAAGCTCCTCGAGCATCTCACTCCACCTCCGTTCGAGCAGATGCCTGGCAACGCCGCTCCCATGCACCGCACCGGCCGTGGTAGCGAGTTCGCCGGCAGCGTTCGATACTACCGCGAGGGCGACGAAGCCCGCGACATCCATTGGAAACGAACCGCCACTCGCGGCGAGCTAGTCGTCCGTGAGCGTGACCAGGACTTGAGCCTGTTCGTAACGCTCTTCGTCGACGACGTCCGGCCCGATGATGTCGAGGACGAGGCCGTGTGGGGGGAGCAATTCGAGCAATCGATCTCCGAGGTCGCGACTGCAACCGCCGTCTATCTCACCCAAGGGGTCTCCGTGCAGGCCCGGTCGAGCGACGATGCATCTCCGCTCGTCCTCGGCGGTGCGCCCCCGGATCCGATTTG
>JAPUKT010000118.1 GCA_027295555.1 Deltaproteobacteria bacterium | reverse complement strand
CCGAATGTGCAGCATCCAGTCGGTGTTGTTGGCCTTGCTGGCGGTCGTGAAGTCCCATGCCAACTGGAGGTCGTCGCGATCGATGTCCGCGCTCTCGAGCGCCGAGAAGATCCCCTCGAAGTGAGACCGTCGTGATTCGATGACCGCGTCGTCGCTCGTGGTGCCGTCCCTCAACGCGGCAAACCCGTCGGAAGGTGGGATCCGCACGCCGTCCTCGTCCAAAACTCCACGAATCGCGACGATGTAGCGTGTGGAGTCCTCGAGGCGGATCGCGGGTCGCAGCATCAGCGCCTGCTCTTGTCGCAGCTCGTCGAGGCCTCGGTCGATCGTGAAGTCGGGACGATCCGCGCCCGCGTCCACGCGTATCTTCGCCTGCACGACGTATTCGTCGAGGTCGACCCAGTGGGGCACACGCTCCCCGGTTTCGGCGTCGATGATCACGGTGGGCGAGTCGGGAGCCAACGAGTCTTCGATGGTGTTCGGGGTCGGGAGCCCCGTGACCGTGGCGCCCGGCATGTGCGTCATCGCGGCGATACCCGGTGAAAACCCGTCGGCTTCGTTGAAGGCAGCCGGGTCGGAGCGGACGCCCGAATTGTTCTCCGGCATGATCACTTCGGGCAACGCGAGTCGCATTCCCGTCGCCGTCGCCGAGTCTGCGGACGTCCAGTAGTCGTTCGGGTAGGGGAACCCACAGTAGCTAGGTGTCAGCGGATCACAACCGAGCGGCGGCGCCGCGACCGTTCCACCGCTTCCGCCGTCTCCGCCAACCCCGGCTGTGCCACTCGAGCCGGTTCCGCAACCAAGCACCAGTAGCCCGACCACAGCCAGACCAATCCAAGACCACTTCCAAGAAGACATGGCCGGCATCCTAATGCGGTTGTGGCGCTTTTTCTAGAGGCTATCGCCGGGAAAGGGTAGAGATGTGCCATGGCGCGACCACGACCGATGGAATTTGGGGCTTATGGGAACCCGCATCCTCCTCATTGAAGCTCACTCAAACGAGATCTTTTTCCGCGTTGGTTGCCGGGATAGCGCGGCCCTGCCGACACGGCGGATCCCCAGGACAAAGCTCGCCGTTCGGAAGTCGATCGATTTCTCCTTGGCGACATCACGCACATCCGCATACGCGCGGACCATCTTCTTTTCGAGCTCGGCATTGATCCGCTCAAGCTCCCACTGAAACTGCTGGATGTTCTGGGCCCACTCGAAGTAGCTGACCGTAACACCGCCCGCGTTGGCGAGGATGTCGGGAACGATCGTCACGCCACGCTTGTTCAAGATGTCGTTCGCCTCGGGGGTAGTAGGCCCGTTGGCTCCTTCGACGATGATCGTCGCGCGTACGTCGGCCGCGTTTTCTTTGGTGATGGCGTCTTCAAGCGCGGCGGGAATGAGCACGTCGCAGGGCCAGGTGATCACATCGGCCCCTTTGAACGGCTCCCCGCCAGGGAACCCATCGACCGTGCGATGCTCCGCTGTCCACTCGACGAGCGCCGGAACCTCGAGGCCATCGTCGTTGGAGACAGCACCCAAGTGGTCCGCCACAGCGACGAGCTTGCCCCCCTGCTCCGCGATCAGTCGGGCAGCATGGCTACCGACGTTGCCAAACCCTTGCATCGCCACGGTGATGTCGGCGAGCGTCTTGCCCTGATCCTTCAACGCCTCCCGAAGCGCGTACATCACGCCGCGACCGGTCGCCTCGTCGCGCCCGAGAGATCCAAAGAGATGCACTGGCTTTCCGGTCACGACTCCGGGTGCGAAGCCATAGTGCGACGAGTACTCGTCCATGATCCAAGCCATCACTTCGGAGTTCGTATTCACGTCGGGCGCCGGGATATCTTGCATCGGCCCGATCACTTCCTTGATGCCCTCCACGAACTTGCGAGTCACCCGGTCGAGCTCGGTGATGCTCATCTCGTGGGGGTCGCAGTCGATTCCACCCTTGGCTCCGCCAAAGGGCACGTCCACGATCGCGGTCTTCCACGTCATGAGGTTGGCCAGCGCCGAGGCATGATCTTCGTCCATCGACGGGTGATAGCGAAGGCCTCCCTTGTACGGGCCTCGAGTATTGTTGTGTTGCACGCGGAAGCCGATGTGGTGGATCAGATCCCCTTCATCGTTCTCGGTGACGATCTCGACCTTCACTACGCGGCGGGGCGTGACGAGGATCTCGCGGAGTCGTTCGGTCAGGCCGAGAACGCTGGCTGCGTCGTGGAAATATCGGTGTGCGGCTTCAAGCATAGGCGCGAGAGAATACAGCAATTCTCGCGCTGAAGGGGATAGCTAATCGGTCGCGCGCCTTCGTGGTGGGAAACTGCTAGGCTGCGGTCTCCGTTTTCGAGATGAGGCAATGAACACAGCAGTTGTTACAGGTTCAGGTAAGGGGCTCGGTCGACAGATCGCTCGAGGGCTTGCAGACAAGGGCTTCGCCGTTTTGGTCACTGATATCGATGAAGAGGCGGCGAAAGCAACGGCAGCCGCGATCGGCGGGCAGGCTTGGGCAATGTGGCAGGACGTGCGCGACCCCGCTTCGCACCGCGCAATCGCTGAGGCTGCCGACGAGCGCGGCCCTTTGAAGGTATGGGTCAACAATGCGGGTGTATTGAGCCTCGGCCCCGTTTGGGAGCTGGACGACGACACCGTGCGACGTCATGTGGAGGTCAACTTCCTCGGAGTCGTGTGGGGGTCACGCGCTGCGATCGATTCCATGCGTCTCGATGGAGGCCAGGTCATCAACATCGCCTCCCTGTCGTCTCTCGTTCCGGCACCCGGCCTCGCGGTTTACGGCGGTACCAAAAGCGCAGTGCTCGGATACTCGATATCGCTCCAAGGGGATCTCCTGCGAGCTGAGCTTCCGATCACCGTTAGCGCCGTTTGCCCGGACGCGATCGACACCGACATGGTCCGCAACGTCGCGCACTCGAAGGAAGCGGGGCTTCTCTTTTCCGCCAAGAAGCTCCTCACCGTCGACGAGGTGGCAGACGCCGTTCTCGATCTCGTGGACAAGCCGAGGCTCGTCGTCACGATGCCCCGCGCCAGGGCCACGCTCGCCCACCTCCTGCGACCGTTTCCCACGACGGGCCTCAAGGTGCTCGAGCGGTTTCGTCGGCTCGGCGAGCGTCGGCTAAGCGCGTTCAGAAATCGCTAGGCGTCGCCGTCGTCGTTGCCGTTTGGCTCAGCTTTAGCCGCCGCTTGTTCCTGGTAAACGTGCACGTCGCGTTGCGGGAACGGAATCGAGATCCCTTCCTCATCGAAGCGCCGCTTCACTTCACGGGTGATGTCCCAGTACACGTCCCAATAGTCGTCGGTCTTCGACCAGGGACGGACCACGAAGTTCACCGACGAGTCTCCGAGCTCGTGCAGGCGAATCACGGGTTCCGGGTCCTTCAATACCATGTCGTTCGCATCGACGATCTCGCGGAGAACTTTCTCGGCTTTCGGGATGTCGTCCGAGTATCCGATGCCGAACGTCATGTCGACGCGCCGCTCCGACTGGTGCGTCACGTTACGAATGACGCCGCTCCAGATCTGCGTGTTCGGCACCACGAGAAGCTGGTTGTCGGGGGTCAG
>JAPUKT010000117.1 GCA_027295555.1 Deltaproteobacteria bacterium | reverse complement strand
TGGCAGTGATCCATGACGGCAGCTACGCGATGCGCTGTATTTAAGAAAACAAACACGGCCGGCCGAAGTTCACTGCGATCCGCCGCGCAGAGCAAGAACAGCCGATCGAGAACGTCGGCGCCAAGCTCCGGTCGATGATGCCTTTCGTCGACCCGGTAGAAATCAAACAAGGAGACTAGGAGAAAGAGCCATGCAACCCGAACACGTTAGGATATTCGACACAACCCTCCGAGATGGAGAGCAATCGCCGGGCGCCACCATGACGTCGGTCGAAAAGCTAGAGGTGGCGAAGACCCTATCGCGGCTTGGCGTGGACATCATCGAAGCCGGTTTTGCGGCAGCCTCGCCCGGAGACTTGCGGGCGGTGAAGACGATCGCCGAGGCGGTCGGCGTGACCGGGGTCGAGGGGAGGCCAATGCCGGAGCCTCCGACCATCTGCAGCCTCGCAAGGGCAACCAAGTCCGACATCGACAAGGCCGCCGAGGCGGTGTCTCCGGCAAAGCACGCTCGGATCCACACGTTCATCGCGACGTCGCCGATCCATCGGGAGCACAAGCTCCGCATGACCAAGGACCAGGTGCTCGGGAAGATCACCGAGATGGTCAGCCATGCTCGAAGCTTCTGCGAGGACGTCGAGTTCAGCCCGGAGGATGCCGGCAGGACCGAAATGGAGTTCTTGTACGATGCGCTTCAAGCAGCGATCGAGGCCGGGGCGAGCACGCTCAACATCCCGGACACGGTTGGCTACACGATCCCTCGGGAGTTCGGCGAGCGCATCGCCATGCTGCGCGAGAACGTGCCCGGCATCGAGAACGTTGTAATCAGTGTGCACTGCCACGATGACCTCGGCATGGCGGTCGCCAACAGCCTTGCCGCGGTCACGAACGGGGCACGGCAGGTCGAGGTCGCGGTCAACGGGATCGGCGAACGCGCAGGGAACGCATCGCTCGAAGAGATCGTGATGGCGCTCTACGTGCGTCACGACCTCTATGGGATCGCGACCCGGATCGACAGCACCCAGCTCACCCGTGCCAGTCGCTTGGTCAGCAAAGTGACAGGCATGATCGTACAGCCCAACAAGGCTATCGTGGGAGCGAACGCGTTCGCGCACGAGGCGGGCATCCACCAGGACGGCATGCTGAAGCACGAAGAGACATACGAGATCATGCGCCCCGAGACGGTCGGTGCTGGCAAGACTCAGCTCGTTCTCGGCAAGCACTCCGGGCGGCACGCGTTCGCAAACCGTTTGACCGAGCTCGGCTATCAGGTGTCAGGCGACGGCCTCGACAAAGCTTTCGCGCGCTTCAAAAATCTCGCCGACAAAAAGAAGTCCATCACGGACGCCGACTTGGTCGCGTTGGTCAGTGATGAGCTCTACCAGCCAACCGAGTACTGGAAGCTCGATGCGCTCCAAGTCGGGTGCGGCACGGGCATGCCCACCGCGACGGTCAAGCTCACCGGCCCCGACGGGGAGACCCATACCGCGGCAGAAGTGGGCACTGGCCCAGTCGATGCGGTGTACAAAGCCATCCAGCTGCTCGTGCACGTTCCCTGCACCCTACTCGAGTACACCGTGCAGTCGGTCACCGAGGGCATCGATGCGCTCGGGGAGGTGAGCGTCCGTATCTCGCCACACGACGAAGACGCAGCTACCGACAAAGTAAACCCACAATACGAACATTCGCGCGCGCGGGTGTTTCACGGGCACGGCGCGCACACCGACATCATCGTCGCGAGCGCTAAGGCCTACCTCGCGGCCATCAATCGCATCCTCGCGCTCAAAGAAGGAACGAACAAAGACAGCCAAGCAGCCGGAAGCGCTGCGTGATGACGGATCATGAAACCAAGAACTCTATTTGAAAAAGTTTGGGATGAGCACGTCGTCGCTCAGGAGCCGGGCCGGCCGGCAGTCCTGTACATCGACCTGCAGCTCATCCACGAAGTGACTTCGCCTCAGGCGTTCACCGGTCTTCGGGAGCGTGGCATTGGCGTGCGCCGTCCCGAGAAAACGATCGCGACGATGGACCACTCGACACCGACGCTACCGAAGTCGCTCGCCGTGATCGACGATCAATCCCAGGCACAGCTACGACAACTCGAGCAGAACTGCGAGGAGTTCGGGATCGAGCTATTCGAGCTTGGCAGCCAGTACAACGGGATCGTGCACATTATCGGTCCTGAGCGAGGCTTCACGCAGCCGGGCAAGACGATCGTCTGCGGTGACAGCCACACCTCGACCCATGGAGCCTTCGGCGCGCTCGCGTTCGGCATCGGCACGAGCGAGGTGGAGCACGTTCTCGCAACCCAATGTCTGCTCCAGGGAAAGCCGAAGACCCTGGAGGTCCGAGTCGACGGTCAGCTGATGCCTGGAGTCACCGCAAAGGACATCATCCTCGCGCTCTGCGCGGAGATCGGGACGGGCGGGGCCACTGGACATGTCATCGAGTACACAGGCTCTGCCATTCGCGCGCTCGACATGGAAGGCCGGATGACGGTTTGCAACATGAGCATCGAGGCGGGGGCACGGGCCGGTATGATCGCCCCCGACGACGCCACGTTCGAGTATCTGAAGGGGCGTGACCGAGTCCCCCAAGGCGCCGATTGGGATGCGGCCGTCGAGCGCTGGCGCGCGCTGCGAACCGACGAGCAAGCAAAGTACGACAAGCGAGTCGTCATCGATGCTAGCAAGCTCGAACCGATGATCACCTACGGGACCAATCCAGGGATGGGGATGGGCATCAATAGCGCGGTGCCGAGCCTCGACTCGTTCGACGAGTTCCCTGAGCAGGTCGCGTTCGAAAAGGCGATGCTTTACATGGATGTCGAGCCCGGCAAACCTTTGCTCGGCAAGAAGATCGACGTGGTCTTCATCGGCTCGTGCACGAACTCGCGGATCGGCGACCTACGGATGGCGGCGAGCGTATTCAGCGGTCGAAAGGTCGCGGACGGGGTGCGCACCCTGGTGGTTCCGGGTTCGCACGAGATCAAGGCTCAAGCCGAGGCCGAGGGGCTCGACCAGATCTTCAAAGAAGCGGGCGCCGAATGGCGCGAGCCGGGCTGCTCGATGTGCATCGCGATGAACGGCGACAATCTCGAGCCTGGGCAATACGCGGTCAGCACCTCGAACCGCAACTTCGAGGGGCGGCAAGGCAAAGGCGGACGCACCTTTCTTGAGAGACAGAGCAATGGCCAAATTC
>JAPUKT010000116.1 GCA_027295555.1 Deltaproteobacteria bacterium | reverse complement strand
AGTGAGTCGCCATGACGGAGCCATCGCTCAACACCGTCCCCCCGCTCCCGGTCCTGAAGGTCCAGCAGCCTGCGGACATTCCGGATCGGGGCCTCAAGCTCGAAGCCGACGCGGTCGTGATCGGCTCGGGGGCCAGTGGTGCCGTCGCGGCCTATGAGCTCAGCCGCAGTGGCGCGAAGGTGATCGTGCTCGAGGCGGGTCCTTACGTGAAGTCGGAGCAGTTCACCGAGCGCCTGATCGAGTCCCTTGAGACCATGTACGAGGAGGGGGGCAACCAAATCAACAAGAGCGCCGACTTGGTGGTGCTCCAGGGTGCGTGCATCGGGGGTTCGACTGTGGTCAACGCTGCCGTGTGCTTTCGCGCGCCGGACAAAGTGCTCGAGAGCTGGGGCGAGAACCACGGCCTCGACAACCTATCGCCCGAAGCGATGACTCCTTACTTCGAACGGGTCGAGAAGAACCTTCACATCCACCCGAACGGCCCACACGAGATCAATCTCAACGGCCGGCTGATCGTGGAAGGCGCCAAGAAGGTGGGCATCCCCACTGGCCCGGTTTCCAGGAACATCAAGCACTGCGCCCTGACGGGCCACTGCCTCGCGGGCTGCAAGACTGACCGCAAACAATCGATGCTGGTGACGTACCTCCCCTGGGCGAGCGAGCTCGGTGTCAGGATTTTGAGCGGTACCCGCGCGGAAAGCTTCGAGGTCAGTAACGGCCGAATCACCCAGGTCAATGCGATCGCGACCGACGCGAACGGCACGTCGAAGCCCGTCGAAGTGAAAGCGGGGCTGGTGATCGTCGCCGCAGGCGCGGTGCAAACGCCGCTGCTCTTTCAGAAGAACGCGCTCGGCAACAGCAGCGCCCTCATCGGCCACCACTTCGCATGCCACCCTTCGACCGCGATGATCGCCGAGCACAAAGACGACATCTACGGGTGGCTCGGGGCCACAATCACGACGTATGCGGGGAACATCGAGGATCCGAAGAAGGGAAGCTACCTACTCGAGGCGGGCTTCCTAGGCCCGATGTCGATCACCACGGCCTCGGAGGGTGGCATCGGGCGCGAGTACACGGACTTCATCCAGAACAGCAAGAAGTTCCTGGCATCGGTGACCCTCATCCACGACCACAACGTCGGACGCGTCTATATGGAGGATGGGCGCAAACGCATCGACTACGATCTCGACGATCGCGACTTCCCAAGCCTCCAGGAGGCATTCCGCGCCTCCGCGAAGATCTACTTTGCCGCGGGCGCCAAACGCGTGTTCCTACCGACGACTCGCCGCACGGTGATAGAAAGCGCCGATCAGATCGACTCGGTCGTCAACTCGCTCGAAAACGGCAGGCACCGGTACAAGCTCACTTCGTATCACCCGCAAGGCACGATGCGTATGGGCAAAGACCCCAAGACGAGCGTCGTCGGCCCAGACGGCCGCATGCACGATCTCGACAACGTGTATGTGGTCGACGCCAGCTTGTTCCCGACCACCCTGATGGTGAACCCCCAGGAAACGGTGTACGCGATGGCAAGCTATCTATCGGATCGGATGCTGGCCAGGGGATAACCGGTGCGAGCACGAGAGGTCGCGCAGTCGTCGTCTATTTGGTGTCCTTCGCTCTCATGAAGCACCAGAAGCCGTTGTCGGCTTTGGCGAGGCGCCAGCCCTCTTCGCCGAGGCCGCTGAACTGTGCGGTCATGGCATCGGCAGCCTTCTTGCTGGTTCGTGCGCTTTGGTGGACGCACTTGTATTCGTGCCGGTGCGCATGGTGCCACCCATGACCCTTAGCGGCGCCGTGCGGGCACGCTTTGGCCTGGCCGCACGTCGCGCACTCAGAAGGCGCGGCTTCGGTTTGCGATCGGACGGGAGCACCGCCGAGCGCGAGCCACATGGCGCCAGCGGTCAGAACAGAAGCGAGAAGAGCAAGACGCATGATTCCTCCTTGAGTGAGCGAGGAGGCTAACACGGAGGATCAGCGCGATGAAAAAGCTGCCTTGGCCGCTTCGATGAACACCCCCACCAACTCCGGGTCCTTTCGTCCGGGCTCCGACTCCACCCCCGATGCGACGTCCACCCGAAATGGATTCACCACCTCGATGGCCTCCGCGATGTTTTTTGGATTGAGCCCGCCGGCCAGGGTGAGCTTCCGCTCCCGGGCCACCTCCGATGCGATGGCCCAATCGAAGGTTCGACCCGTCCCGCCGGGGACCCCCGGCACGCTGGCGTCGAGCAGCAGATGCTCACCGGGATAGGTTCGGGCCCGCTCGACCGCTGAACCGTTCTTCACACCGATCGCTTTGTACGCGGTTGGCATGAGCGCGCCGACCTGCTCGGGCGTCTCATCGCCGTGCAATTGCGCCCACTCTATCCCGGTTTCTGCCAGGATGTCGCGGATCTGCGCCACGCTGAAATCGACGAAAACCCCGACCATCTGGACGCGATCCCCAGCCACCTCGACGATGGCCTTGGCGGTGGCGACATCGGTGCTTCTCGGCGAACGGGGCCAGAAATTGAGGCCTATTGCGTCGACGCCAGCCTCGATACAACGCAGCGCGTCGTCAACTGTAGTTAACCCACAGATTTTGACCTCGGCCATGGCCCAACGATGGGCCGCAAATGGCGGCTCACGCAAGATGTCGAAGAGCGCTTGCAGATCCCCGCCGGGGGCTCTAGAACACGTTCCACTTCAGCCCCAAGCTATGGGCGTTTGGGGCGTTACGGGATTAGACTCGACGATCGAGCATGGAAACATCTGCTGCCGCGCGCGTACACGCCAGTCCGCGTGAAATCCTAGACTCTGTCGTGATTCGCTTTGCCGGCGACTCTGGCGACGGAATGCAATTGACGGGTGCTCAGTTCACGACCGCGACGGCCGTGGCTGGAAACGATCTCGCGACGTTTCCCGACTTCCCTGCCGAGATTCGCGCGCCGGCGGGTACGACGTACGGCGTGTCAGGATTTCAGATCCACTTTGCCGCGCACGACATCCGCACGCCGGGTGATGCACCGGACGTGTTGGTCGCGATGAACCCCGCCGCGCTCAAGGTGAACACCGACGCGCTCAAGCCAGGCGGGTTGATCGTCGTCAACACCGGCACTTTCAGCGCAAACAACCTGGCAAAGGCCGGTTACGAAGAGAACCCGCTCGAGGATGGCACACTCGACCGCTTTCGGCTCTTGGCCCTCGATGTCACGAAGATGACCCTCGAGTCGGTCAAGGGCGTCGGGCTTGGATCCAAAGACGCGCAACGTTGCAAGAACATGTGGACGTTGGGCCTGATGTACTGGCTCTTCGGGCGCGAACGAGAATCCACCATCGAGTGGCTCAAGAAGAAGTTCGCCAAGAGCCCCAAGCTCGCCGAAGCCAACATCGCCGCCCTCAACGCCGGACACATCTACGGTGAAAACGCCGAATTGCCCCACGGAATCGGGGCGTATGAGGTGCCCGCCGCCAAGCTCGAGCCGGGCGAGTATCGCAACATCAGCGGCAACGAAGCGACCGCCTGGGGCCTCGTGACGGGCGCCAAGCTCGCTGGCCTCAAGATCGTGTACGGGTCGTATCCGATCACGCCAGCGTCGAACCTGTTGCACAACTTGGCGCGTCTCAAGCAGTTCGGCGTGACGACCTTCCAGGCCGAAGATGAGATCGCCGCGGTGTCTGCTGCGGTCGGCGCGAGCTTCGCCGGCGCGATCGGCATCACGGGAACGTCCGGCCCTGGCGTCGCACTGAAGTCCGAAGCGATCGGGCTCGCGATCGCGACCGAGCTTCCCTTGGTGGTCGTCGATGTGCAGCGTGGTGGACCTTCCACTGGTCTACCCACCAAGACCGAGCAATCCGATCTCTTTCAAGCGGTTTGGGGCCGAAACGGTGATGCACCTTTGGCAGTGCTCGCAGCCGCGACGCCGGGCGACTGCTTCTACATGGCGGTCGAGGCCGTACGAATTGCTGTAAAGTACATGACTCCGGTCATGCTCTTGACCGACGGTTACCTCGCCAACGGCGCGGAGCCTTGGCGCCTGCCAGACCTCGACGCGCTCGAGCCCTTCCCGGTCGAGTTCCACAAGGATCCAGAAGGCTTCCAGCCGTTCATGCGCGACAAACACACGCTGGCTCGCGTGTGGGCAATCCCCGGAACGCCCGGCCTCGAGCACCGTATCGGTGGGCTCGAAAAAGACCAGGACACTGGGCACATTTCGTACGACTCGGAGAACCATCACATGATGACCAAGCTCCGCGAGGCCAAGGTGAAACGGATCGCCAAAGACTTCCCGAAGGCGGCGATCGACCAGGGCGACGATCGGGGCGACCTGCTCGTCGTCGGATGGGGTTCGACATACGGTGCCATCAGCCAAGCGGTACGGATGCTTCGCGAGAACGGTCACAAGGTTTCTCACCTTCATCTCCGCAACATTTGGCCGCTTCGCGAGGGGCTTGGCGATTTGCTCCGCTCGTTCGGTAGCGTGTTGGTTCCGGAGCTCAACAACGGTCAGTTGGTGAAGCTCCTGCGCGCGGAGTACTTGGTAGACGCGGAAAGCTTGACGAAAGTCGCCGGGCTGCCATTTCGAATCGACGAGCTCGTCGAAGCGGTGGAAGAGCGGTTGAATCGGAGTCTGCAATGAGCCCCAATCCGCCAAAGAAAGAATATACACGCAAGGACTTCTCCTCCGACCAGGAGGTGCGCTGGTGCCCAGGCTGCGGCGACTACGCAATCCTTGCTGCGCTCCAAAGGACACTGCCGAGTTTGGGATCGACCCCTGAGAACACGGTGTTCATCTCGGGTATCGGCTGCTCGAGCCGCTTCCCCTACTACATGAACACGTACGGGTTCCACACCATTCACGGACGCGCGCCGGCGGTCGCAACTGGTCTCAAACTGGCCAATCCCAAGCTCGACGTGTGGGTCATCACCGGCGATGGCGATGGCTTGAGCATTGGAGGCAATCACCTCCTTCACGTCCTGCGTCGCAACGTCGACCTGCAGATCATCCTCTTCAACAACCAAATCTACGGCCTCACGAAGGGCCAGTACTCACCTACGTCGCAGGTCGGGATAGTGACACCGTCGAGCCCTCTCGGGTCGATCGATCAGCCGATCGTCCCCGCGCGGTTTGCTCTGGGCGCTCGCGCCACGTTCGTGGCCAGAAGCTACGACACGTCGAAGAGGCTCCCTGAAACGTTGACCGATGCGCGGGAGCACGAAGGCACAGCTTTCATCGAGATCCTTCAGAACTGCCCAGTGTTCAACGACGGGGTGTTCGATCTGATCACCGACCGAAAGACGGGCCCCACGTACCAGCTTTGGCTGGAGAACGGGCAGCCGATGCGATTCGGCGCAAACGGTGAAAAGGGCCTTCACATGAACCCCAAATCCCTGACGCTCGAGGCGGTCACGGTCGGGGAAGGCGGGATCACCGAAGCGGATATTGTCGTTCACGATGAGACCAACCCTTCCCTCGCATGGATGCTCACCGATCTTCCCGGCGTCGTAGCGCTCGGGGTGCTCTACCGACAGCCAGGGCCGGTGTACAACGAAAGCGTCGAGAAGCAGCGCAAGCTCGCCGAAGAACGCTTCGGGGAACCGGACCTAAAGGCGCTGCTTCGAGAGGGACACACCTGGACCGTGACTTAGAACGCCTCGTCGGTTAGCGGCAGCGTTAGAACCACGCGGAGCCCGCGGGGCTCGCGGACGGCGGCAGCAACGTGGCCTCCGTTCCGCTCGGCTAGGTGCGCAAGCTTGGTGAGGTCGAGCCCGATCTTGGGGCGTCGATCCAAGTTGGTGAAGGGTGTGAACAAAGCGGCGAGCTCATCCTTGGTGGGGCTCGGCCCGTCATCCTCGATCGTGACCATCGCCGCCCGACCGAGGACCCGCGTGGTGATCTTGAGAGATGTCACCGAGGTCGTGGCCGACATGAAGCCCACGACACTCGAAAGGGCGTCCTGCGCAAGCCAGAGATCGAGACGAACCGTGGGGTCGATGCCGCTCAGCTCGACCTCGACCGGCGTAGCCAAGGCCGACGCGACTTGATGAGCCAAATCGTTGAGTGAAATCACGCGCGCACGAGTCGCCTCTTCCCTTCCGAGCATCGAAAGCTGGCGCATGATCTCGCGCCCTTCTTCGGCCGCGTTTCGGACCTCTCCGATGTAGCGTTCGACCGCCTCCGCGTTGGATAGGTTCTTCTTGGCGAGGTGGGCGTTCCCGATGATGACGCCCAGAATGTTGTTGACCTCGTGGACGACGCCCGCAGCGAGAGCGCGCGCGGCCCGTATTCCCTCGGGATGCAGAATCCCTTTGCCGGCCCGTTCGCGATCGTCTTCTTCAGCTTGGCCCATCGCGATTACAGTCCCAACAGCTTCTTGACGGCTCGGATGACCCGCGGAGCTTGAATTGGTTTTTCGATGTACGCGTTTGCGCCGAGCGACATCGCACGGTCACGATCGTTGGGTGCGCTGTCGGTCGTGATGACGACGACGGGCGTGTCGGCATGACGAGGGTCGCCCCTCACGTGCCGGACCAACTTCAGCCCGTCCATGACTGGCATGTTCACATCGGTGAGGACCAAGTCGAACTGCTGCGCGGCCAGAGCGCGAATCCCGGAGAGACCGTTTTCGGCGGTGACGACTTCCATCCCCGGGATCCGGAGAAGCGACTCCGCTAACATCTTACGCATCGTCTGGGAGTCTTCGACTACTAGGCAGCGGTACTGGCGCATGGTTAATTCATCGTACGATAGGGATGCGGCCTACTCAAAGTTTGAGCCTCATTCTTTCGCGGGGCGGGTTAGTTCAGTAAGCATGTCTCCAAGAGCCCAAATCCCGAGAGACTGATGACGCACCCCCGACCGTTGGGCGGCAGAGGGCATGCCCGATACCACAGCGGTCTCAGGTGCCTCGACCAGCACTTTTCCATTGCGCTTTTCGATTTCGCGCACGCCGAGGGCGCCATCATCCCCCATGCCGGTCAGAACCACGGCAATCGCCTGATTGCCGAGGACCCGCGCGGC
>JAPUKT010000115.1 GCA_027295555.1 Deltaproteobacteria bacterium | reverse complement strand
CCCCGCACGAGGGTCAAGTCGGTTGACGCTCATCGGGGCTCACGGCGAAATGTCACAAAGCTCTGCTTCCGAACCTCGGCTGAGCTAAGATCCGACGCATGGCTCGTTGCATCTCCTGGCTCGTGACCGCCCTCCTCTTCGGCCTTCTACCCACCGGGGTACGCGCGCATCTGGACATGACGAGCCCGGTCTCACGCTACGGTCCCGACATTCTGAAGACGGGGCCCTGTGGGGCTGAGGGAGGCACGAGGAGCGGGAACATCAACTACTTCGAACCCGGGGAGACGATCGACGTCGAGTGGGACGAGTACATCGATCACCCCTCGCACTACCGCATCGCCTTCGACGAAGACGGGGACGACGACTTCGTCGATCCGGCCTTCATCGACCCGAGTGAGATGCTGGAGTTCTACTCGAACGACGCCGTCCTGCTCGATGAAATCGAAGACGAATCGCCCAGTGACCCGTACTACCGCGTGAGCGTCACACTCCCCGACGTCGAATGCGACAACTGCACGCTCCAGGTGATCCAAGTGATGTATGACAAGGTCAACGACAACGTCGACAGCAACGACATCTACTATCAGTGTGCGGATCTCGTGCTGAGGAAAGGCGGCGCCCCACCGGGCCCTGACGCTGGCGCTGACGCTGGCCCTGACGCTGGCGCTGGCCTCGGCGCAGGCGCGAGCTCCGAGTGCAGCGCTTCGCGGGGAGACGTGGCTTGGTTTGGGCTCGGCCTCTGGCTTCTATCACTTGTCGCGATTCGGCGTCTTGCTCGCCGGCGTGGGTTGCCCGTATAGAGAGGCGCCTGATGCGGATCGCGGAATTGTATGTGGCGAAACGGGAGCCGGTGTTCTCGCTCGAGTTCTTCACACCCAAGAACGAAACGGGCCGGCGGGCCCTGTTCCGCGCGATCGAGCGGTTGCTGGCGATCGAGCCGGCCTTCGTGTCGATCACCTGCGGGGCCGCCGGAACGACCCGCCAGCGCACTGCAGACCTCGCGATCGAAGTCCAGCAAGAGCTCGGCGTCACGACGATGGCGCATCTGGTCTGCACTGGCACGACGCGAAGCGAGCTCGACGAGACCCTGCGGCACATGCACGAGCACGGCATTCACAACATCCTGGCTCTCCGAGGTGACCCGCCCCGGGGAGAGACCGACTGGACCCCGGTCGAGGGAGGGTTTGCTCATGCAAACGAGCTCGCCGCGTTCATCGGGGAACGATTCGACCTTGGCATCGGCGGCGCCTGTTATCCCGAGAAGCACCACGAGGCCCCGAGCCTCGAGGCGGATATCGACAACCTCGTACGTAAGGTCGAAGCGGGCGCGGAGCTCCTCATCACACAGTTGTTCTTCGACAACCAGCGATACTGGTCGTTCGTCGAAGCCGTGCGCGAGCGCGGAGTCGACGTCCCCATCGTGCCGGGGATCATGCCGGTGCTCAATCTCTCAAACCTCCAGCGAATCGCATCGCTATCCCCCGGGACCAGCGTCCCGTCAGCCCTCGAGGACGCGCTTCGAAGCGCAGGCGACGACGACGAAACCGCACTCGAAGCGGGCGTCGCCTTCGCAGCCGCGCAATGCCGCGAGCTCCTCAACGACGGCGCCCCCGGCATCCACTTCTACACACTGAACCGATCCAAAGCGACCCTAAGAACGGTCGCGTCACTCTGACGCTGGTGCTGACGGTGACGCTGGCGCTGGCGCTCCAAGGAGTCGCTCATGGAATGGAATCACCGCACGTTTACATCCGAGCCCGGAGCGTCCTGCGGGAGCTCGCTCCGCCGTCGACTGTGGCCACGAGCCGGTCGTGGGCTAGAAGCTCGAAACAGCGAAGAATCCTGGCGGCCCCGGTCCATCCGAATCACCACCGAATAGAATGATGGGCGCGAAGCATTCTTCGGGAAACCGGATCACGTCAACCAGTATGCCGTCGCCTCCGGGCGAGCCTCCGGGTGTGCCCGGCGTGAGGGGGGCCGCGTTCGTCGTGACTGCGAGGAAGGGGCTTCCCGCGTCGTCGTGGCAAACGACCCGGGCCTCGAAGTCCGGCGACGGATTGAATCCAGCCGGATCCAGGACGAGGCCCTTCACCCGCGCGATCAATACAGAGTCGCCGCTCTTGCCAAACGGAAAGATCTGAACGGTGCCTTTTCGAATCGTCCACGCCGCGAAGGAAGACTGGAAGCCGGCGATCTCCTGGGGATCTCCCGTTTCGGGGTCGAGACTGTTTCCGAGGATCTTCGATTGGAACTGCGGGGAAAGGGCTGTGCTCTCCGTGGACGTGCCGAGCAGCAGCGTCGCGGCGAGCACCGCGAAGACGATGCGTGTCATGATATTGGCTCCGAGCTATGGGCCCGCGGGATTGCGAGCACACAAGCTATACGAGCGACCGGGCCCTTTTGGATTTCGCTATGCGCGGGTGACGCCTCGACCAGCCTGTTCTGTGGCCCGTGTTTCCGGTAGCTCGGGCGCTTCAATGATGGGTCGGCTTCAATCGCAGCTTTGGCCAACGACACGTCGTCGTCTCCAATCGCACAGCGGGTCGCTTCGACGTCGATCCCGTACACCGACGCCGCGTTCAAACCGAGGATCTTCGCTCGAATCTCGTCGGTGAGAGCGGGATAGCCATAC
>JAPUKT010000114.1 GCA_027295555.1 Deltaproteobacteria bacterium | reverse complement strand
TCGCACGATGAAAGTGGCGACGGAGGGCGGTGCACGGGTGGTGCGCGAAGCGGTGCGCGGGTACGGGGCTGCGTGCCTGTGCGGCATCGCCAACCTGGCGGAGGCGTGCGAGGTCGTGGTCTTTCTGGACGCGGACTACTCCGATCACCCGGACGAGCTGCCGCGACTGGTGGCGCCGGTCGAGCGCGGGGAAGCAGACCTGGTCATCGGCTCTCGGATCCTCGGCAATGCCGAGCCGGGAGCGCTGCTTCCCCAGGCGCGCTTCGGCAACCGCCTGGCCTGCTTCCTGATGCGAGTCCTGTTTCGCCAGCGCTACACCGACCTCGGTCCGTTCCGGGCCGTGACCCGGACGGGCCTGTCGCGCATGCAGATGCGCGACACGAACTTCGGTTGGACGGTGGAGATGCAGATCAAAGCGGCGAAGCAAGGCATCCCTCACCTCGAGGTCCCCGTCTCGTATCGTCCGCGTATCGGCGTGTCGAAGATCAGCGGCACCGTGAAAGGCTCGTTGAGCGCGGGCGCGAAGATTCTCTGGCTGCTAGGTCGCTACGCATGGAGCTAGCGCAACTAGCCGTGTTCGTGCGGCCTCCGGTCGCAGGCAGCACCAAGACCCGCTTGGCCGAATCGCTCGGCGAGCAGGGCGCTGCCGAGCTCTACGAGGCCTTCGTCGATGACACCCTCCGCCTGTGCGTACGCATGCAATCCGTGGGCCGCGTAGATGTGGCCCTTTGGTGCGCAGGCTCTCCAGACGATCGTGTTCGTGCGTGGGCGACACGCGTAGGAGCGTCTGTTCGTAGCCAGCCAGAGGGGGACCTCGGCGTTCGACTCGGTGCTGCGTTCGAAGAGGGGTTAGCCCGTTATGAATACGTCGTGATCATCGGAAGCGATGCGCCCACCCTTCCCGTCGGTCTCGTTGTCGCCGCGTTCGATTCGCTGACCCACGCGCGCATGATGCTCGGCCCCACCGGCGATGGTGGATACTACGCCATCGGCGCTTCTCACCGGGTGCGACCGAGCTTCGAGGGCGTGCGCTGGTCGACCCCGGCCGCCTTCGCCGATACGAAGAAAGCAAACGGCGCGCTTCAGGTCGCGGTCACATCCCCTTGGTATGACGTCGACGAGCCACGAGACGTCCGTCTCTTGCGCGCGCACCTAGGGGTGAATCCATCGGCTGCCCCGGCTACCGCGGAGCGGCTCTCAAAGCTCACCGCCACTCACAAGTAGGGCTGCAGCAGTCGTGCCGTGCCGTCTCGAAGCTTGAGGACGGGGCTCCTTGCTTCGAGCTCTTCTACCGTGAGTAGGCGCGCGTCTTGTAGTCGATCCTGCACGTGCTCTTCGAGGCTCGCGCCGAAGAACTCGTCGTAGCATTCGATGTTGAACTCGAAGTTGAGTCGGAGACTTCGCGGGTCCCAGTTGGTCGAACCGATCGAAGACCAACCCCCATCGACGACGAAAAGCTTGGAGTGATCGAACGGGGGTGGCGTGAGCCAAAGCCGAAGCCCCTCCCTCAGCACCTGACGGTAGTGTCCCCACATAGCCCACCGAACCACGGGCAGGTTTCCTACCTCCGGAACGATGACATCGACTTCGACCCCCCGCTTGGCAGCGAGGTGGAGGGCTTTCAGCAAGACCTGATCGGGAAGAAAGTATGGGGTCATCACGCGAATCGATCGGCGGGCCGCTCCGACAGCCGCCAGGAATACCCAATTGAGGGCGTCGATGTCGGCGTCCGGGCCGTCGGCGATCCCGCGGGCCAAGGTTTCCCCCCGCGGTTCGAGCTCGGGAAACCAGAGAGGCCCCTCGAGCTTCTCGTTCGTGGCAAACGCCCAATCCTCCGCGAACGTCTCTTGGAGCTGACCGACGACCGGGCCCCCGACCCGGAAATGCAGGTCCTTCGTGCCGTGACTCGGACGCGACGCAAGAACGCACCCCTGCCTGATGTTCATGCCCCCAGTGAAACCGACCTCTCCGTCGACCACCATGATCTTTCGGTGATTCCGAAGGTTGAAGTGGGTGATGCTGCGTGGGAGTAACGCAGGTAGGAACGTCGCGACCGGAACGCCGTGCTTTCGCAGCACGCGATGAATACGCGGCCGCGCGTATCGCGTGCCCACGTCGTCGATCAATACGCGAACCTCGACGCCCCGCTTGCAGGCGTTCGCCAGTGCGTCGACGAACTCCGCGCCCACCCCGGTCGCCTCGAAAATGTAACTCATGAACGTGATCGAGCGCCGCGCACCGTGAATCGCCGAGAGCATCTCGGGATACGCTTCGTCGCCATCGACGAGCCGTTCTATCGAGTTACCCACCACCAACGGCCGCGCCGTCACGTTGGTCACGACACGCGCGAGCTCGACCAAGCGTGCGCGCTCGTTCCCTAGCTCTCGATCCAAGTCTGCTGGTGAGCGAGGCGCATCGTCCAGGGGCACGCCGTAGCGCGTCGCGCCCGACTTCAGCTCTTTAGCCCGCCGCTCGATCCGATTGATTCCGAGAAACAGATAGAGCATCGATCCCACGACTGGCACGAGCCAGATCAAGCCCCCCCACGCCGTCGCGGCTCGCGTGTCGGTCTTGTTGAGGATCACGTGGCCCGAGGCGAGGAACGCGACGAGAACGCCGAGCACGACGCTCGCTTCAGGCCCAAAAGCCAGGAGTTGCTCCCAATCGACCGACATCGAAGCTCGGAAGCGAGATTACGTCCTAACAATCTGGCGGTCGA
>JAPUKT010000113.1 GCA_027295555.1 Deltaproteobacteria bacterium | reverse complement strand
GTCGCGGTTTTGTTTGTGGGGCTCAACCTCGAATAACCGGGCTTACTCAGGGTTGACGCGCCGGGGCTGTGCAGCGGTGAGTAAGGGCGGTTGTTCCTACCGAGCAGCAACGCCTGTTGCGCCAGCGCCAGCGTCAGCGCCAGTGCCAGCGTCAGCGATAGCTATCCCACTGGCGGGGGTATCGGGAGCTCTAGCTCTTCCAATAGTTTTCCGGTGCTGTCCGCTGCCGCCGAATAGTACTCTACACGCATTTCATCGAAGTCGATCACTGCGAACGTCTGTTCGTTTTTCCGGTGAATCGTGCCCACGTTGATCACGGTGAGGCCGGGGAATACTCGGACCATTCGTTCGTGTGTGTGGCCGCCGATCATGAACTGCACGTCGTCTTCGAGCATTAGCTCTCGCAACGTTGGAATGTCTTGGAGTGCGTATCCTTTGGTGTCGGGGAGGAGCCAGGCTTCGTCGGCTTCGCCCACGCCGTGGCAGAGGAGGGTTTTCCCGTTGAGGGTTTGATAGTGGCGCATCTTCGGGAGCGATCGAATGAACGCAAGGGACTCTTCGCTGATCTCTTGGGTGGCGTGATCGAGAGTTCGTTGCTCGCGCGCCAAAAACCAGCGTTCGTGGTTTCCGGCGACACATTGCACCCGTCGTGATTCGAGTAGCTTCAGGGTTGCGTCGGCGTCGCCGTACCCGTCGACGAGGTCGCCGACACATAGCGCCGGCTCGACGCCTCTCGATTCGAGCGCATCGAGCACCCGCTCGAGGACTTCCGATTCGCAATGGACGTCACCGATAACGCCGCAGCGGCCCAGGCTTGCGAGGGTGCTCACCGCTTTCAATCTAGGAGCTTTTGCACCGTGCGCCAAGACGCACCCGACTGGTGCTTTTAGGCCCGGTGTTGTAGAGACGCTCCGATGCTTGATCTGCGCTATGTGAGCGAGAACCTGGCCGATGTGAAGGCGGCGCTGACCCGCCGCGGCTTCGGCGACGCTGCGCTTCTCGACCGCCTCGCATCTCTCGCCGAAGAGCGTCGCGAAGTGATCACGAACGTCGAAGCGCTTCGGCAACGGCGGAACGACGCCAGCCAGGCCATGGCGAAGGTAGCCGACAAAAAGTCCCAGGAGTTTCAGGCGAAGCGCGAGGAGCTCCGTGCTCTTGGGGACCAGATCAAAGCAGGTGAAGCCCGACAGGCGGAAGTCGAGACCGAGCTCGAGGGCATCCTCCTGAACCTCCCGAACCTCCCGCATCCCGAAACCCCCGAAGGCCTCACCGAGGACGATAACGTCGAGGTGCGCGTCTGGGGCAAAAAGCCTTCCTTCGACTTCGAGGTTCGCGATCACGTCGAGGTGGGCGTCGGGCTCGGCATCCTCGACTTCGAGCGGGCGGCAAAGATCAGTGGCTCGCGCTTCGTCGTGTTGATGGGGGCCGGCGCGCGGCTCGAGCGTGCGTTGATGCAGTTCATGCTCGACGTCCACACCACCGAGCACGGCTACCGGGAGGTGTGGCCGCCGGTTCTCGTGAAAGACAGCGCCATGCTCGGGACGAGCCAGCTCCCGAAGTTCGCGAAGGACTCCTTCCGAATGGCGAAAGACGAGGAGTGGAAGGCCCAGGCCGAAGCGCAGGGGCACGATCTCTACTTGGTGCCGACCGCCGAGGTTCCCATCACGAACCTCCACGCCGACGAAATCCTCGCGGAGGCGGATCTGCCGGTAACGTACGCGGGGTACACCGCATGCTTCCGAAGCGAAGCAGGCAGCTACGGCAAAGACACACGTGGCATGATCCGCGTCCATCAATTCGACAAAGTCGAGCTCGTTCGCTTCTGCCATCCCGATCAAGGAGGTCACCAGCTCGACATCCTCACAGGGCATGCCGAGTCGATCCTGCAAAAACTCGATCTCCACTACCGAGTCGTGCAACTCTGTTCCGGCGACATGGGCTTTGCCGCGCAGAAGTCCTACGACCTCGAGGTGTGGCTCCCCGCCCAGGACACCTATCGCGAGATTTCGAGCTGCTCGTGGTGCGGTGACTTTCAGGCTCGCCGCATGAAGGCGCGCTTTCGCCCGGAGCCCAAGGGCAAACCTCGCTTCGTGCACACGCTGAACGGGTCGGGCCTCGCCATCGGCCGAACGCTCGTCGCGATCCTCGAACAGAATCAGCAGGCCGACGGAAGCGTGACCGTGCCGAAGGCCTTGGTACCGTATATGGGCGGCATCGAGAAGATCACCCCCGCGTAGATGCCCGACCTCGAGATTCAACGAGATGTTCCCCTGGCTCCGCTCACCACGCTGGAGCTCGGAGGGCTGGCGCGCTTCTTCGTTCGCGCGGGAGACCCGGAAACCCTCCTCGCAGCCCTCCGTTGGGCTCGCGAAGAGGGTCTCAGGGCTGCGGTCCTCGGGGGCGGGTCCAACCTCGTCGTGCCCGACGAGGGCTACCCGGGGCTCGTGATTCACATGGCGATCGGCGACATCGACTTCCGAGACGGTGGGACCGTCGAGGTTGGCGCCGGCGTTCCGTGGGAAGTCGTCGTCGACGGGGCGGTCACGCGAGGCTGGGCAGGTCTCGAGTGTCTCACGGGGATTCCCGGCTCGACCGGCGCCACGCCGATTCAAAACGTCGGCGCATACGGCCAGGAAGTCGCAGCGGTCATCGAACGCGTCCTGGTGGTCGACCGGGCCAGTCTGGCGCTCGGGGAGCTCGCCCCCGACGCCTGCGAATTCGGCTACCGCGACAGCATGTTCAAGCGGGACCCCGAGCGGTACGTCGTCTGCAGTGTGCACTTCGCGCTCCGCCCTGATGGCCAGGGGACCGTCCGTTACGCCGAGCTCGAGAAACACGTGTCCCAGGACGCCACCCTCGGAGAAATTCGAAACGCCGTCCTCGATCTCCGCCGCAAGAAGTCGATGGTGATCGATCCCGACGACCCGAATCGGAGGAGCGCGGGCTCATTCTTCCTGAACCCGGTCGTGACGAGCGCCGAAGCCGACCGTGTTGCGGCGTTCGCCGTGTCCGAAGGGCTAGCGCCTCACGTCACCGCCGTCCCTCGCTACCCCACGCAAGGCGGCGAGGTGAAGCTCGCCGCCGGGTGGCTCGTCGAGAAGTCGGGCATCGCCAAAGGCACCCGTCGCGGTGCGGTCGGCGTGTCTAGCAACCATGCACTCGTGATCGTCCACCACGGCGGAGGCACGACGACCGAGCTCCTCGCCTTCGCAGATGAGGTTCGCTCGTGCGTCGAAGACCGGTTTGGGGTCCGCCTAGAGCGCGAGCCCCGGCTCCTCACCTAGTGTGCAAGCGAAAAGATCCGCACACTACGAGTCGGACTGAACTTCGCCTTTGGCGGGCGCGTCGAACTCGACGTTTCCGTACATGGCCTCGGCGATCTTGTACGCGCTCAGCTCCAAAGTCTCGAGGCCATCCTTGATGGCGATCGCGTCGCCGTCATCAATGGATTGATGAAGCGCCTCGATGTCGGCTTCGACCTGCACGATCACCTCTTCGGCGACTAGCTCACGGCACTCCTCGACCGCGCGCTCACTCGTATAGAGCAGAGCCTGCGCCGCGTTGCGAAGCTCGGCGAGCACGCGTCGCTTTTCGTCGGTCGTCTTGTAGGTTTCTGCCTCCTCGATGATCCGCTTGATGTCCTCTTCGGTGAGGCCGCTCGACACGACGACCCGAATGTCTTGTTCTCGACCGGTCCCGAGGTCTTTCGCGTGAACGTTGACAACTCCGTCCGCGTTGATGTCGAAAGTCACTTCGACCTCTGGAACGCCACGCGGCGCCGGGAGGATCGGCGCTAGCTCGAACTTGGCCAACGACTTGTTGTCTTCGGCCATCTCACGTTCGCCTTGAAGCACGTGAATCGGAACGAAGCTTTGATTGTCGACGCTCGTCGTGAAGATCTCGCGTGCGCGAGTTGGGACGGTGGTGTTCCGAATGATCAGCTTGTGGAACACACCCCCGCCGGTTTCGACACCGAGGCTGAGCGGGGTCACGTCGAGTAGGAGCACCTCCTCGACCTCTCCCGCGAGCGCCGCCCCTTGCAACGCAGCGCCCATGGCCACGACCTCGTCAGGATTGACGCCCCTGTGGGGTTGTTTCCCGAAAAAGTCAGCGACTTTGGACTGGACCATCGGCATGCGTGTCTGACCACCCACCAGGAGGATCTCGTCTAATTCTTCCCTCTTGATGCCCGCGTCGGTGAGGGCCTGCTCGCACGGTCCGAGCGTTTGGTCGATGATCTCGGAGACCAGGATTTCGAGCTCGCTTCGCTTGAGCGTGGCTTCGAGATGCTTGGGCCCGGTTTCGTCGGACGCGATGAACGGGAGGTTGATCTCGGTTTCGAGCGACGAGGAAAGCTCGTGCTTGGCCTTCTCCGCTTGTTCCTTCAAACGCTGCAGAGCCACCCGGTCGTCGCGCAAATCGATCCCGGTACTCTCTTTGAAGCGACGCGCGAGCTCTTCGACCAAGGCGTTGTCGATATCCTCGCCGCCGAGATGTGTGTCGCCGGAGGTCGATTTCACGCTGAAGACGCCGCTTGCGATCTCGAGGATCGAAATATCGAACGTGCCGCCGCCCAAGTCGTAGACCGCGACACGCTGTCCTTCTTTTTCCTCGAACCCGTACGCCAACGCAGCGGCCGTCGGCTCGTTGATGATACGGCGAACTTCGAGCCCGGCGATCTTACCGGCTGCGATGGTGGCGGAGCGTTGCGCGTCGTTGAAGTACGCGGGTACCGTGATGATGGCCTCCGTGATGTCTTCCCCAAGGTATGACTCGGCCACCTCGCGCATCTTCTCGAGCACCATCGCGGAAATTTCCGGTGGCGAGTAGAGCTTCTCGCCAATTTGAACCCAAGCGTCTCCCCGATCGCTTTTGACGACTCGGTAGGGTGCCAAGCGCGCATGCTTTTGCGCGTTCTTCGACTCGAAGGCCAGGCCCATGAGCCGCTTGATCGCGAAGACCGTGCTTTCGGGATGAGTCACGCCTTGGCGCTTGGCGACGTTTCCGACTCTGCGTTCGCCGTCCTTCGCGAACGAGACGACCGAGGGGGTCGTGCGGCTACCTTCTGCGTTGGGGATGACCTGCGGCTGGCCATTGTCGACGAAAGCCACGCAACAATTGGTCGTACCCAGATCGATCCCGATGATCTTCCCCATGTCGCCCTAGTCTTCTTTATACCCGACGGGCAGAATTGTCGCATCTGGTCGCATCTAGTCACATCTAGGGGATCGATTATTCCGACTCTTGGTCGCCGGGGTTTACATCGGAGGCGTCATCGTCACTTCCGCCCTGATTACCTGTCCCGGTCGGGGGCCGCGCCACGACTACCATCGCCGGCCGAAGGAGCCGATCTCCGAGCTCGTACCCCGGCACCACTTCCGAGACGATCGTGCCCGGCGGGTGCTCGTTGGTTTCTTGCTGCTGCACGGCGTCATGAAGTGCGGGATCGAACAGTTGCCCGGTCGACTTCACGCGCTTCAGCCCGAGCCGGCTCGCGATCTCTTCGAAGCCTCGCAGGACCATATAGACGCCCTCGGCGACCGCCTCGACGTCGGTGGCTTCGTTGGTGGCTTCCGCTGCTCGTTCGAGGTTGTCGATGATCGGAAGCACCTCACGCAGGGTGTCTTCGATCGTGCGCCTGCGGACTTCTTCGATTTCCTTGCGCGAGCGCTTGCGGAAGTTGTCGAAATCGGCGGCGATCCGAAGGAGTTGCTCTCGCATGCGATCGCGTTCCGCGTGCGCGGCTTCGATCGCGGACTGCTCGTCCTCCTCCTCTGCGGTTTGCTCCTCCCCCTCGATTTCCCCAGCGGCTTCTTCTTCCGGGTAGATGACGTCGTCGTCTTCTCCGGCCGCGCCCTGCCCATTCTCGGGCTTGTCTTTCGCGTGTTCGCTCATGCTCGTTTGACTTTCTCCTAAGAGTCTTTGGATGTGCCCGGCAGCCGTCCATCGAGGACATCGCTGAGCACATCGGCTGCGAAGCCCACCAAGGGCACGTACTTCCTGTAGTCCATTCTAGTCGGTCCGACGATTCCAAACGACCCGATGCTCGAACCATCGCGCCTGTAGGGGCTGGAGATGACGCTGATGTCTTGGACCTCGCTGAGGGCCGCCTCGGACCCGATGAACACCTGCACGCCGTTGGCTTCCAGGGTCCGCTCGAGCAGCTCGAGGAGCTTTTGCTTTTCCTCGAAGGCGTTCAAATATCCCCGGATCTTCTCGGCGTCTCCAAACTCCGGTCGGTCGAAGAGGGCTCCCTGCCCTTCGATGACGACGCTTGCACGCTCCATCTGGCCCTCGACGGTTGCCTCGACCATGTGTTGGGCCTGTCGGCGGAGGTGCTCGTATTGCCCCTGCTCGGTGGCCAAGCGGACGGCGAGCAGGTCATGCACCGCATGCAGAGTTCGACCGCCGACGAGCTCAGCGAGATAGTTGTTCACCCGCTCGAGGGCGTGGTCGTCGACATCGAGCTCCGTCACCACGACGCGGTTCTCGACAGCGCCCGAGCGCATGACCAGGACCGCCAATGTGCGGCTGCCGGTCAATCGCATGAACCTCAACTGGTCCAGCCGCGCGTCGGCAACCGACGGGCGCGCGATGATCGTCGCCGTGCCCGTGAGATGGCTCAGGAGCTGGCCGGTCTCGCGCACCGCGTCGGCCCCAGGCTCGAGGCTTCGCAGGCGCTCGATCAGGGCGGTCCGGTGGGCGTCCGAGATCTCCCCTACCATCGCCATGGCGTCGACGAAGAAACGAAAACCCGCGTCGGTAGGTACTCGGCCGGCGCTCGTGTGAGGCTGGTGGAGCAGCTCGCTCTCCTCGAGGTCGGCGAGCACGTTTCGAATCGTCGCCGGAGACAGGCTCATGGTGTACCGCTTCGCGATCCGTCGTGAGCCCACAGGCTCTCCCGATGCGATGTACTCGGTCACCACTGCGAACAGAATCCGTCGGTGTCTCTCGTCCAATGTCACCGCCACGCCCTTGGAAAGTAGAATCTCGGCCCGCGGTGTCAAGCCCGCCTCGAACCC
>JAPUKT010000112.1 GCA_027295555.1 Deltaproteobacteria bacterium | reverse complement strand
TCAGAGAGCATCAACCAAATGATCGCTGAAGGGCTCGTCAATGGTGTTGAGATTCAATCGGAGGACGGTCAGGCCCAACGCTGGGGTCGGACGGTCGGCGTGCCGGATGCCGTCGCGCGCACGTCCGGCGGCGCGGATCTTCGCGTCTGGGTGCCGGTTGGGGGGCGTGGAGACGTCGCCCGCCGCAGCTTGTTCGTGTTCTACCTAGGGCTGACGGCGTTGGTGATATTGCTGCTGTCGTACGTTTTGCTGACGTACTTCATCGTTCGCCCGATCGATGAGATGCGGCGCGCATCGGAGCGGATGGCGGAGGGCAACCTTCGAACCAGCGTCCCGGTCCGAGGTGCGGCCGAGGTGGCCCGGCTCGCGAGCGCATTCAACGAGATGGCGTCACAGTTGCGCGCCGATCGCGCTACGCTGCAAGAGCGTCTCGAGGAGCTCGAGCGAACAACCGCGGAGCTGACGACAGCACAAGACCAGCTCATTCGAAGCGCGCGCCTCGCCGCCGTCGGCCGTCTTTCTGCGGGCGTTGCCCACGAGATCGGAAACCCGTTGGCGGCCATTCGAGGGATGCTGGACCTGATGCAGGCCGGCGATCTCGACCAAGACGAAGAACGGGAGTTTGTCTCTCGGATCCAACGGGAGACCGAGCGAATCCATCACACGATTCGCGATCTCCTCGACTTTTCTCGGCACGAGCCAGAGCAGGGCGGGCGAATCGAAAGCTCTGCCAGCCTTGCCGAAGTGGTCGAGGACACCGTCAAGCTGGTCGATCGACAGTCACGCTTTGGAGACATCGACCTCGAGCTCGCGGTCGACGATTCGCTTCCCCGTGTACGCGGCGATCATGAACGCCTGCGGCAACTGCTTCTCAACCTCCTGTTCAACGCTGCTGATGCACTGTCCGGAAAGGGAACGATCGAGGTCAGCGCCACCGGGGCCAATGGAAGCGTGCAGCTCGTCGTCTCGGACGACGGGCCCGGAATCGACGGCGAGATTCTGGATCAGGTGTTCGACCCGTTCGTGACGACGAAGCCCCCAGGGCAGGGCACCGGGCTCGGCCTCGCGGTCTGCCAAACGATCGTGGACCGACTAGGTGGATCGATCCGCGCCGAAAACCGAATAGGTGGCGGAGCATCGTTCGAAGTATCACTGCCCGCCGCGCGGTAGGCGCATTGGTGTTCCCCGTCGAGCCAATCAACTAGCCACCGGGGGAAAGACAGACTAGAGCAACGGTCGGATCTGGTCGCATTGGTCCAGAGCTAGGCGGAGGCTTACGGCTCTCAGAATCCGTAGCGGCACGGACACTGGCACTGGCGCTGGCGCTGACGCTGACGCCGGCACTAGCGCTGCCAGTGACGCTGAGTAATGGTCTGGCGGAGCGATGGAGATCTGGAAGAAGTTCACCTTCGAGGCGGCGCACATGCTCCCCAATGTGCCGGACGGGCACAAGTGCAAGCGGCTCCACGGCCACTCGTATTACGTGCACATCCACGTCACGGGAGAGCCCGACCCGGAGCTCGACTGGATCATCGACTTCGCAGATATCGCTGAGGCGTTCCAACCGCTGTGGAAACAGTTGGACCACAACTATTTGAACGAGATCGAAGGACTGGAGAATCCCACCAGCGAGATCATCGCCAAGTGTATCTGGGCCCGTCTGAAGCCAAATCTGCCGCTGCTGAGCAAGGTCGTGGTTGGGGAGACGTGCACGGCGGGGTGCGTGTACGAGGGCGAGTAAGCGGCGTCAGCGCCAGCGTCAGTGCCAGCGCCAGGGCCAGCGCCAGCGCCAGCGTCAGCGTCAGCCCAAGCGCCAGGGTCAGCGCCAGTGCCAGTGCAGCGCCAGCCCTTCAATCGAGCTGAAATGCATTCTCGATCGCCGTCTCTTCCGCGCCCTCCGCGTCTTCGGTCCCCACCACGTGCTCGCCGAGCGTCTCCTTGATCGCCTGGGCCTGCTTTTGTGTCGCGCCCGCCTCGATCAATTGCTCCTCGCTGGCCGCGAGCACCTCCCGAAGCGATCCGAGGTTGCGTAAGAGCTTGCCTCTCGTCTTGGGCCCCACGCCGGGCACTGCATCGAGCTCGCTCCGGAGCCGCCGTTTCTTGCCAACCTTCTTGCGCAGATCATTCGAGGCGCGGTGGGCTTCATCGCGGGCCAGCAACAAGATCGCCAGGGCGGAGCTTGCTCGAACTGGGATGGGGTTCTTCTGGCCGGGTCGGAACACTCGGTCGCCTTCCTCTTCCCCCGTAGCCGTGATTCGCGGTTTCGCCACCGAGGCCAGCTCGACGTCGACGACGCCTACGTCCTCCTTGGCGCGCTCGAGGACTCCGAGGTGGCCCTTACCGCCGTCGACTACCAACAAGTCGGGCAGCTCCCACTCCGCCCGTCGGTCCTTCCCGCGTCGCAGACGTCGAACGAGAACCTCGTACATAGCGCCGTAGTCATCGCCGCCGCGAACCTGCTTCACGCGGAAGCTTCGGTAGCGGTCCCGCGCCGGCTCACCATCTTGCAATGCCACGAAGACCGAGACGGTTTCTTCACCGCCTGTGTGAGAAATATCGACGCATTCGATTCGCCGAGGGAGCACCGACAGCCGCAGCTGTTTCTGGATCTCTTCCAAACGTGCTTCGACGTTCTCACGCGCCCGTTCCTTTTCTTGAAACGCATGCTCGGCGTTCTCTCGTGCGAGCTCCAGGAGCCTGGCCTTCGCGCCGCGCTTGGGCTCGACGATGCGGGCACGACGCTTTCGGTTCTCATTCAGAAGCTCTTCCAAGGCTTCGCTCATTTCGATGGGCACGGGGACCAAGATCTCATCCGGAAGAGACGGCCGCTCGGTGTAGTGTTGTCGCAGAAAAGATCCGAGCATCTCGTCGTTCGGCACCGCCACGCGGCGAAGCGGGAAGGTCCAAACATGGAAGAGTCGGCCACCTCGCATGCTGAGCACGGCGACTTCGACCTGGTCCCCTTGACGATGAAAACCGATCACGTCTTGGTCGAATTTCTGCACGCCGGCAACGCGTTGTTCTTGCTGTGCTCGTTCTACCGCGCGCATTTGGTCACGATAAACCGCCGCTTGTTCATACTCGAGGTCGCTCGACGCGCTTTGCATTCGTGCGTCGAGATCGCGGACGAGCTCGTCCCGTCGACCATCGAGGAATCGAGCGACGTTGGCGACCTGCGCTCGATACCTCCCTTCGTCCACATCCAGCACGCACGGGCCGGGGCACCTCTTGATCTGGTACTGAAGGCATGGGCGCGTGCGGAGTCGAAACTCGGTGTCGGTACAGGTTCGAAGCTGGAAATAGCGGTTGACGAGCCTCAGGGTCTGACGAGCAGCCGTGGCCGAGTGATAGGGCCCGAAGTATTGCGCGCCATCGGGCTTGGGGCGCCGCACGACTTCGAGTCGCGGCCATGGCTTCTTCGGGTCGAGCCGCAACGACAAGTACTCTTTGTCGTCGCGGAGCTTCACGTTGTACTTTGGTTGATGGGACTTGATCAGCTGATTTTCGAGGAGTGCCGCCTCCTTGTCGGTATGCGTGATGAACGTCTCGATGTCGGTCAGCTCCCGTTCGAGCCGGCTCACGAACGCGCGCAGGTCACTCGACCCCGGCTGAAAGTAGCTCCGCACGCGGCTCCGAAGGCTTCTCGCCTTGCCGACGTACAGAATTTTCCCCTTAGCGCCATGGAACACATAGACCCCCGGCGACGTGGGAAGGCTGTTGAGCTTGCGTTGTGCTGCTTCCACGACCACGGCGATCCTATACCACCCGCCTTGCCTTCGGGCGCCCCGCAGCTCAGCTAGCTTCGATCACCCGCTCGTCGGTCACCACGATGTCGACCGGCACATCGATCGGAAGCTCAGGCACCTCGGCGATCAGTTGAAAGTCGAAAGCCAAAGCGCACGAGCGCGCGTTGTCGAGCTGCGGAAGCAGTCGATCGTAGTAACCGCCGCCGTAGCCGATTCGATAGCCTCTCGGGTCCACGGCCAACGCCGGCACCAGCGCGAAATCCACCGTTTCGGGTGCGACCTGGGGCGCGGCTTTCGGCGGCTCCGGGACTCCAAAGGACCCCTCGGTGAGCTCGGTGTCCGTATCGACGAGGTGCAGGTGCAGCTCCTTTTCGACGACACGCGGAAGCGCCACCTGCTTACCGGCGGTCCACGCGGCTTGCATGATGGCGCGGGTTCTCACCTCGCGGCGAATCGATGCAAAGGCAAGGACCGTCTTGGCCGACTCGAAGCTGTCGAGCGCGACGACACGTTTCGCGATCTCGCTCGAACGCGCTTCGCACGCGGAGATGGGCAGGGCGCCTCGAACCGCGCGCATCCGCTTGCGAAGCTCTTGCTTCACGTGGTGACGGATCTGCTCCTCGGCGCCGCCCGTTGGCCCTCGGCTCACGGTTCTTCGATCTGCTGAGCGAGCTCGGCGTCTGCCTGCAGTCGCTCGTCAATTCGTCGAATCGCCGCACCCATCACTCGGCGAGTCTTGTCCTCGAGGCTCATCCGATGTCTTTCGGACACCTCGAGGTCTTCTGCGAGACTGAGTGCGACCACCGCCAACAACTGCGCAGGTGTTGCCGCCCTTGCCGCCTTGGGGCCGAGCGCCTGCACCCGTTCGTTCACGATATCGGCAAGACGTTGGAGGTAGGCTTCATCGGCATCCGAGGACATTCGGTAGCGGGCGCCGGCAATCTCGATCTGAACGGTGCTCTTCACGGTTGTCGCGAAGGTAGTCTTCGAGCTCCCAAGGCGTCAAGGTAGGACAAACACTTCATGCCAAGATCGGTTCCGCTGCGGTCGGAATCGATCTACGAGGGTTTATGAGCCATGCATCAAGCGTGTTACTCTTGATTCCCGGGGGAAGATTATAACGCGATGATTCAGGTTCACTGCCCGTCATGCCAAGCGTCGTACGATGTCGACGAGGGTCGCTTGCCCGCAGACGGGCTAAAAATGCGCTGCCCGAAGTGCGGCGATAGCTTTCGAGTTCATCCTGGGGGCTCCACGCAAGTCAGTGGCGAAGCGGGCAAATTGTCGAAGCCGCGCCCCAAGCGAAAGATGACACAGGTCGGGCTCGGTCCGAACCTGCCGCCTCCGGCACCACCCCCTGGGAAGTCCGGAGCGAGCCCAGCGCCGTCTTTACCCCTCGAAGACTTGGATCTGCCCGCCCCGATGTCGATGTCGCCGATCGAAGATCTTCCGGCGCCCAAGGGCAGTGGCAGCTCCCTCGATCTCGATCCGTTTGAAGATGTGCCGGCTGCAGTAGATCTTCCGGCGCTCAAGGCTGAGCCCGCACCGCGCCCCAGCGGCTTCGACCCCTTTGCCGACATGGATCTTCCCGCGCCCATGGAGCCTTCAGGCGCCGTCGACTTTCCGACGCCGATGGATTCTGGCGCCGGCGGGGGAATCGACCTGCCGGCACTCAAGGCTTCCGGTAGCGGCGGTGGCCGTGCCGACCTACCGGCGCCAAAGGGCAGTCGGTCATTCGGTGACGAAGTCGACCTTCCGATGGCTCTCACCGATACGGACCTCCCCGCCCCGATCTCGCTCGATTCCGAATTGCCGACGCGTCGAGGGCAATCCGATCTTCCGATGCCTCGCGACCAGCAGGATCTTCCGACCGTGCGGGACGACTTTTCGGACCCCCAGATCAAGGGACTTGATCGCGTTCACGGGGGCGGTCCCATCGAGCTCGACCTCCCGGAAGAAGAGGACCTGTCGCTAGAGATGGACATCGACGGGCCCCCTCCGGGCATGGGGCAACCAGGTTCAGGCGATCGAATAAGCCGGGACTCGGCAGAGTTCGATCTTCCCGAGTCCGAAAATCTCGAGTTCTCAGAGCTTCCATCGACTGGGGACGGCGTCGTGCATATGCCGCACCCCGGTGGCGAAGGCGGTGCGGTCGCACCTGCGGCCCGACGTAAGCGTACGATCGACATCAGGGCAGCGCTATCTCGTAAGCGTCCGCCTTGGCTCATGAAGGCCGTGGCGGCGATCGTCGGCGTCTCCCTGATCCTCGGTGCGGGCTTTTACATGGGAAGCACGAAGTACGGGCTCTTCGGAATTCATCTGGTCGAAGCCTTCCTGCCGGCCTCCGGGGACGCAGTTCAAGTTGCGCAGACAATTCAACAGGCCGAGGCCGCGTTCGCCGCGGACACCTACGCCGTAACCACTCAGGCGTTGGTGCAACTCGAGCGAGCGCGAAACGACGCCCGACTGAATCGGGCACTCATCGCCCGGAGCTTGCTGCACGAGTCGTACTTTCAGATCCGCTACGGGCAAGAGGCGGAGAGCGCCGCTCGGGCCGACGAGCTCAGGCTCCATCTGCGGCGCCGTGGCGACGAGGCGCCGGGCATCCACCTTGCGCTTGCCGCCAATGCTCTCCGCCAAGGCGACCCCGCGCTCGCAGCATCGGAGATCGCGCTTGCGCAGAACGAAGACCCCACAGACGCCTACGTGGACCACGTGGCAGGTGAGATCGCGCTTGCCGCTCGCGAGGGGCAGAGTGCCGTCGATGCCTTTGGGCGCGCTCACCAAAAGGATGGAAGCGCACGCGCCCAATGGGGTCTCGCACGCGGGTACCGTATCCTCGGTGATCGGGACAAGGCTCTCGCAGCCGCCAAGGAGACCCAGCGCGTGAGCCCGAATCATGCGGGCGCGCGAGTGGCTGTGGCCGAGAACCTGATCGCGGAGCGTGACGTCGACGCGGCCTACGAGCTTCTGCGAATCCCCGCGGGAGTCGCTCCGGGTGAGGGGGGAGCGACTGCCTCGGTGGCGCGTGCCGACCGCTCCGCAGCGCTTGCGCTCGTGGCTCGCATCGAGGAGTACGGCGGACGCCTCGGTGCTGCGCGCGAGATGTACGAAAAGGCGGTGGAGCTCGATGCCAGCAACGCGCAGGCCGCCTTGGGTGCCGCCAGGCTCGTTCTTTTCGAGGGCGCCTACCAAGACGCCCTCGCTCGATTCCAAACGGTGATCGGCTCCAACATCGACCCGAGCGGCGAGCTCGACCCAACCGGCCAGCCTAAAGTCCTCGTCGAAGCGAAGCTCGGTGCGGCGGAGGCGCTCGTCGCGATGGATAAGGCGGGCGAGGCCAAGACGCTCATGGCAGACCTCAAGACCGAGGAGCCCGTCAACGCCGACGTCGAGATCTGGCAGGGCAAGATCGCCGACTCGCTCGGCGACAGCAAAGAGGCGGTCCGGCACTTGCGCAATGCGATTGCGCTCGAGCCCAAGGCCTTCCGCGCGTACATGGCGCTCGCGCAACACTACAAGGGTGCCAAGCGGCCCGCCGAAGCCGTGGGCGTGCTCGTGGAGGCGCAGCAAAACGTCGAAATCACAGCCGAGGTGCGGCGCCTGCTCGGCGACGCAGAGCTCGAACGGAACCACCTCGACGCTGCGATCACCCAATATCAGGCGGCGCTCGAAATGGAGCCGCGGGACTCGTCCGCTCAATTCGGTCTTGCCATGGCCTACCGTCGCAAGCTGGCGCTGGAAGAGGCCGCCGCGGCGCTCGCCAAAGTCGAAGAGCTCGATGCGAAGTACCCCGGGCTACCCCTCGAAAAGGGTCGGTTGGCCGAGGCAAGCGGGGACATGGTAGACGCGGCCGCGAGCTACCAGGCGGCGCTGAAGGAAACACCCACGGACGCCACGCTCCAGTCACGACTGGGTGCCGTGCTAACGATTACGGGTCAGCTCGACGAAGCGGAAACGATCCTACGACGCGTGCTGGAAACACAAGCCTACTCAGCCGAAGCGGAGCACTACCTCGGCAGGATCGAGATGGAGCGCGGCGATCTCGCGACCGCACGTCAGCATTTTCGGCGCGCTGCGAGGCTCGAGCCTCAGAAGGCGCTGTACCGCATGTACGTCGCCTGGGGGGCGCTCGAGTCGAACGAGTTGACGACCGCCCTTCGCGATCTCGACGCCACATTGAAGCTCGATCCGACCCTTGGTGACGCGTACTGGCTGCGCGCTCGAATTCGGATTCGAGCAGGTATGGTGAGGGACGCGTTGGCGGATCTGCAAAAAGCGATCGAGCTCAACCCGGACCGTATCGAGGCGTGGGCCGCCATCGGCGAGTGTCACTACCAGCTCGGCCAGATGAAAGAGGCGATCGTCGCCTTCCAGAAAGCCGTCGAGGCTGATCCGAAGCAAGGCTATTGGTGGTATCGCCTCGGTCGCTTGCAGCTCGACGAGACCAAGCGCGCGCAAGCGCTTCAGTCGCTCAGTGCCGCCGTGGAGATCGGAGATGGGATGGCTGAGCGTCCTCCCTGGCTCGCCGATACACACCGTCTAATGGGCGACTTGTACTATGCGCAGCGCAAGCGCCGCGAAGCCGTGGTCCACTACGAGCGCTATCTAGAGCTTTCCACACCCGACGCGATCGATCGCGCGGACGTGAAGAGCAAGCTTCGGAAGATCGGCGCCGTCACCCGGTAGACGGCCTGCGGCCCGTCAATCACTCGAGCTGGGTACGATCGAACGGGTCGGGCAGGAGCTCAGCGAGCTCGTAGTCAGTGAATGCACCGTTGTCCGTGTAGCTCCGAATCCGGAGATCAGGGGCGAGCTCCGACAAGCACTGGCGACAGATCCCGCAAGGCGGTGTGGGTCGTTCGGCGCCGCCCACGATGGCGAGTGCGACCAGGTCACGCTCCCCTGCAGCCACCGCTGCCACCAACGCGCCTCGCTCGGCGCAAATGGCAGCCCCATAGCTGGCGTTCTCCACGTTGCATCCTTGAAATACGCGTCCGTTTTTCGTTTGCAGTGCCGCTCCCACGGCGAAGCCGGAGTAGGGCGCGTACGCGCGGCTCCGGGCATCCATCGCTGCGAGCTTCAAGGCTTCCCAGTCGGTCTCGCTCATCACATCGACTCCAGCACGCTCGAGAGGAGTGACTCAAGCCGCGATCGCACGCGCCTCGCAGTCTCCTCGACCTCTTCGTGGCTCAACGGGCCATCGCTCATCCCCGCAGCGAGGTTGGAGATGCAGGAGATCCCGAGCACCCGCAGCCCCATGTGACGTGCGGCGAGCACTTCGAGCACTGTGCTCATTCCGACGGCGTCTGCGCCGAGGGTTCGCAGCATTCGGACTTCCGCGGGCGTTTCGTAGGCAGGCCCTAGCAGCCCGGCGTAGACGCCCCGCTTGAGCTCGAAGCCCTGACTCGCCGCAGCAGCCGCTGCAATCTCGATGAGCTCCGGATCGAAGGCCGCGGTCATGTCGAGAAATCGCGGGCCAAGTCGCTCGTCGTTCGGGCCCAGCAAGCTGCTTGTTCCGGTCATGTTCATTTGGTCGGTGATAGCCATCAGGTCGCCGATCGCGAGCTCGGAAGAGATACCGCCCGCCGCGTTGGTCACGATCAAGGTCTTCGCGCCGAGCGACGCCAGCAGGCGGACGCCGAACACGACATCGGCCGCCGCGTGACCCTCGTACAGGTGGGCTCGTCCTTGCATCGCAACGACCCGCTTGCCACCTCGACCGCCGATGACGAGGTTCCCTGCGTGCCCCGATACGCCCGAAAGCGGCATGTGCGGGATCTCAGCGTATGGGATGGCGAGTGCGTCCTCGAGCGT
>JAPUKT010000111.1 GCA_027295555.1 Deltaproteobacteria bacterium | reverse complement strand
CCCACCGCTTCATGTAGCGCGGTGTGTGCGACCTGCCGCATGTCGACTTCTGCGTTGACTGATCCGTCGGTCTGCATCGTGAGAAACGTTTCTGCGATCGCCGCGCGTGCGGCCGACCAGCGCTCCTGGTCCTTCATCGATGCCGGATTCAGATCTTCGACGTCGATTCGCTTCGCCAGCCGGGACATTAGCTCGCCAAGCGGGTCGTCTGTCGGCGCACCCTTCTTCGAAAGCTCAGCCCCGTCCGTCGGCCTGCGTTCGAGGCGCGGCGGCAGGCTGGTCTTCATGCCGTCCTTTGACCGGCTGGTCCTCGCCCTCGGGGGCATCGACGACTTGACCGGCATCGACGATCTGATCGGCATCGACGGCTTGACCGGGAGCGCTGACGGCTCCGAAACGCTTCCTGTCGCCACGCTCCCAGGCTTGTCGACCTCGCCCGATTCCAGCGTGATGATGAAGTCGGCGATGTAGATCTTGTCGCCGGACTTCAACGGATGGGGCGAGGTAATTTTGCGACCGTTCACCCAGGTGCCGTTCGTGCTGTTCAGGTCGACGACGACCGCTTTGTCGTCCTCGAGAGACAAGCGCGCGTGCTGCTTGGACACGTTCCGCTTGGCCAAGACGATGTCGTTTCCTTGAACGCGCCCGACGGTCACTTCCGGCTTCGAGAAATCGAGCCGCCGTCGCACGCCCCCCTCATCGGTGATCAGCACCGCGTACATTGCTCGATCATTCAAGAGGGGCCGAACTCCCCCGTCAAGTCGCTGGGAATTCATCGCCCCACCGGCTGATCTCAGCCCAAACACTCGCCCAGGGGGCCTAGACGGCAAGACATTGAAATTACTATACTTAAACCGGCATGAGGTGACGGCGCCGCCCGATAAGGGTTAAAAAAACCCTTCGACTAGCCGGAATCGGTATCACCGAAGGGGTCAACTGGGGTAGCTTACGCCGCATGCCGGCAGGGTTTCTGATCGTCGAGGACGAGCCGACGCTTGCTCGTACTCTCGCTCGCACCTTTGGCCGTCACGGACCCGTCGAGGTCGTCCACAACATGGCGGCCGCGCGCGACAAACTCCAAAACCACGGAGAATGGACGGGCGTGGTGCTCGATCTGATTCTGCCCGATGGATACGGCTTGGACCTCCTTGCCGAGATTCGCCAAACTCACGGGGCGCTGCCGGTCCTGGTGCTCACTGGCCAGCTTAATCGTGATGTGGTCAACAAAGTTCAGACGATGCGCGGGGAGTACGTGTGTAAGCCCGCCTCGGCCGACAACTTGAATCCATTCATTCAACGCGCCCTGGCGCAAGAGCGTGTGGACGACGCCGCCATTGGCCAGCGGATCGAACACCTCGCGCGGCAGTTGAAGCTCACCCGGCGAGAAACCGAGCTCCTGACGCTCTCGGTCGACGGGCTTTCTCGTAAGGAGCTCGCCGACGCGCTCGGAGTCGCGGAGAACACGGTCAAGGCCCAAATTCGCTCGCTCTTGAAGAAGAGCGGTGCGCGCAGCCTCGCGACGCTCGCGCAAAAGGTGATCAAGGGCGCCGCCCACGACAGCACTCCCGCGGGCAACCCAAGCCCCGACATCACCGGTTGAGCACGGCCTCCGCGCCGTCGAGGTCCTCGTGAAGCTCCACGCGATTGCGCTCTTTTCGGTGCTCCTACTCACAGCGTGCACCGAAAAAGACGAAGCGCCGCAGGTGTTGGCGCCGCTCCCTCCGGGACCCCCGATCGAGCCGCCCGATCGGTATCTTCATTCGCCGTCCCGTTTCGGGGTCGTGCACTTGCATGCCGGCTTCAATCCCGACCCCCGCGTGGTCGAGGGCACCGCAATCGGCCAAGTGCCCGCGAGCTCGATTCACCGAAAGTGCAAAGGGTGGATCGCGGAAAAGCCGGACTACCTGCTGGCTGCCGACACCGCGTTCCTTCAGCTTCACGTGCTCGGACGGTCTCGGGGCGATGTGTCTCTGGTCGTACGAAAGCCCGATGCCAGTGTCGTATGCAACGACAACCGAAACGGTACGCGGGATCCAATGATTCGCTCCGACTTTCCGATCGGCTCGTCACAGATTTGGGTGGGGGTGCGCAATAAGGGAGCGTCGATCCCGTACAGTTTGGCCTTCTCGGAGGTGAAGTGGCGCTCGTCTACGATTCCGTTGCCCGAGGAGAATTAGCCCGCCTTACGTCGCCAGAGCGCAAGGCGCTCTTTACCCTCGCGTCCGGGATGTGTGTGCTCGGCTTCGGTCACCTCGAGTAGCTCGAATGCGTCCTCGATGAACCCGCGGACCAAGTCGGTGTTGATGGGCCACGGAGGGCCTTCTCCATCGGGGATCGGATCCACGTACGGGAAGAGCAGAGTGGCGAGCATACCGTTCGGCCTTACCAAGCGCGACATGACTGCCGCCCATGGCGCGCGTTGCTGCGGCTCGAGCGCGCAAAAGAAGGTGTAGTCCCAGACGAAATCGAACCGGTGGGGTGGGTCGTAGGCGAAAAAGTCACCGACTTCGTACGTCACCTGACCCGGCAGGTTCGAGCAAGCCTCGAGGAACGCGTCCCGCGCGTCAGAGGAAAGGTCGAGGCCCACCACTTCGCGGTCGACGTGGGCCAAGGTCGCGAGGTCGTAACCCGCGCCACAGCCCGGGACGAAAGCCCACCCTCGGGGGACGCGATCTTCGGCGAGCAGTCGCCGGAGCGCGGGAGGGGACGCCCCGCCATCCCAGGGTGTGGTGCCCGCTTTCCACGCTTCTTGCCAATCGACCGGTGCCAATGTTCGTGCCTATTGAACGAGGCCAACGTCCCGCGCCACTTCACGTACGACTGGCAATACAGCGTCATACGCGGCCGCGTTGCAGGCGAGTATCCCGTGCTTATTTCGCATGTCTGTGCCGCCGTAGTGGTAAGCGTTGCCGCCGAGGTCGGTAAAGCGGCCCCCCGCGGCCCTCAGAATCGCTTCGGGTCCGCAGGCGTCCCATGCGCTCGACTTGTTGGACATGTGAACGTACAGGTCTGCCTGCCGCTCCGCGATGAGGCCCACCTTCAGGCCAACCGAGCCGCTTCTCGTTTCGTGGGTAATGCCGAGTTGCGCTATCACGTCGTCGATCGGTTGGCCCCGATGCGAGCGCGACACCACGAGCTCGAGTTTGTTCGGGTCGGCGACGCGGCTCACCGCCAGCTCGCGTCTGTCGCCCCGCTCTTCCAGGTATGCCCCGCTTCCCACGATGCCCGCGTAGAGCTTGTCATGCTCGGGCTGGTAGACGACTCCGAGCGTCGATACGCCGTCGACCGCCAAGCCCAGCATAACGGCGAATTCGCCGTTTTTGGCGATGAACTCCTTGGTGCCGTCGAGAGGGTCGACGTACCAGCATCGACCTCCCTTGAGTGCGTCGCTCTTGTCTTCGGCTTCTTCCGCGACGATTCCGTCGGCGGGGAATGCTTTGCGCAGCGCCTCCACGATGTATGTGTTGGCGCGTGTGTCGGCCTCGGTGACGGGGTCCGACTTGGTCTTGTACGCGACGCTGAAGTTCGTCGCGTAGATGTCCATCAAGATACCGCCCGCCCGCCTCGCGATTTGCACCGCTTCTCGAAGGTCTCGATCGAGCATACGAGGCTCTACCACGGGATGATGATCGGGCCCACCGGTTACGCGAGGCGACGCGAAATCTCGGAGAGCAGTGCAGCGACGCCCTTAGCGTTCTCTATCACGACGACCGACTCAGACGGTGGCTCCGGCCTCTCACGGGAGAGAACGAACGCGCCGATCCCATGCTTGCTTGCAAACTCGATTGCGGGAAGGTCCGTCACGTCGTCGCCCGCGAAGAAGGTACTTCGCGCGCCGCTTCGCTCGAAGATCTCCCGAAGCGCTTCGCCCTTGTCGTGCTCGAGCGCTTCGACTTCACGAACGCGTCGGCCTTTTCGCACGTGAAGCCCCAACCCGGTCGCGATCTCTTCAGCCTCGTCGAGCAGCGCGTTGGCTCGGTCGGGGTCGGTCTCCGCGATTGCGCGCACGTGCACCGCGACCGCTCGGGGCTTGTACTCGACGAACGCGTCTTCGGCGTGGTCGCGCACCCACTCCCTGAAACGCGCGAGCGCGTGCCGGCGCTCTTCGGCGAGCTCCCGCGGCTGCGGTTGCTGTCCGGGGGCGAGGACGAGGCCGCCATGCTCCACCGCGCGCCAGATCCCGTCGAGCTGTTCCATGCGTGAGAGCGAGTCGAGGTCACGACCGGTGATCAGGGCTAGCTCAGTCGATGGCGTGGAGGCGAGCGCTTTCAGGACCGCAAGCGTGTCGTCGGGGATCGTGGCCTCGTCGGGGTCTCGAACGATCGGCGCGATCGTCCCGTCGACGTCGAGGGCCACCAGGAGGGGGCGATCGAGCGCCAGCAGGTCGTCGACGAGACTCATACCCCCTCCAGCGCGCCTATGTACTTGTCCGCCCAACGGTGGACGTCGAGCCGCATGACCTCGGCCCGTAGGGCTTTCATGCGCTTTCGCATCTCGGTCCGCTTCATGTGGAGTGCATGATGCACGGCGTCGGTCGTCCCTTCGACGTCGTAGGGATTCACCAGCACGGCGGCCTTGAGGTGCTTGGCAGCGCCCGCGAACTCGCTCAAGACGAGCACGCCGTCCTCGTTGGTCCGGGCGGCCACGTACTCGTGTGCAACCAAGTTCATCCCATCTCGAAGTGGCGTGACCCACGCGACGTCGGCTGCTCGATAGTGCGCGAACAGCGCTCGTTGACTCAGATTGCGATAGAGATAGTGAATCGGAATACGGCCCGTGTCGGAGTACCGTCCGTTGATGTCGCCCACCATACGGTCGATCTCTTCTTTGAGGTCCGCATACGCCTTCACGTCGGTCCGACTCGGGACCATCACTTGGATGAGAGCGTAGCGACTTCGCGCGGAACGATCTCGGCGAAGCAAGCGTTCGAATGCCGCGAGGCGTTCGGGGATCCCCTTGGTGTAGTCGAGTCGATCCACGCCGAGGATCAACTGGCGCTTGCCGATCACCTGGCGAATTCGGCCGACTTCACGTTCGACATCGGGATCGATCGCAAGCGCTTGAAGGTCATCGACCGGCACTCCGATCGGCGCGGTGATGGTCTTCACCGTCCGACTCCGATATTGAATCGCGTTTCGAGAGACCCGATACGGCGTAAACTGCTCGACGCATTCCCGGAAGTGCTGGGCGTATTCGGAAAGGTGAAAGCCGAGAAGGTCAGCACCCAGCAGCCCCTCGAGAATCTCCTGGCGCCAGGGAAGGATGCCGAACGTGTCGGGGGACGGCCACGGGACGTGGCAAAACCATCCGACCCGCGCCTTTGACCGCTTGGCCCGTATGAAACCCGGGACCAACATCAACTGATAATCTTGTACCCAGATGAGATCGGACGGGCCGCTCGTCGAGAGCGTCATGTCTGCGAACTCGCGGTTGGCGTTGACGTAGTTGGGCCACGGTGCCTCGCCCACACGGATCGTCGGGGGGAAGCTATGGAGCAAGGGCCAGATCACCCCGTTCGACACGCCCTCGTAAAACCCTCGCTCGTCCCCGCGCTTGAGCGCGATGTACGCGAGTTCGTACTCGAGTTGGGGCGACGCCACCGTGATCGAATCGAAGTCCTCGGCCTGCTTCGCGCTGACCCACACGCCGCCGCGCCTTTGCAGCACGGGGTCGAGCGCAGCGACCAGACCGCCTGCCGACCGAACCCAACGCTCCTTCCCGCGCGTCGCTTCGTGACGATACGGGCCCCGGTTTGAAACCACCACGAGCTTTCGGCTCTTCTTCGTCATCGGCGTCGAGCATAGCAGGATCGACTGTGCGTCGGATTCCTGGTACCCGTTTCTTCATGGGCACCGACCCAGCGGAGTTTCTCCAGGGCCGTACGCGCGAAACACAGATCCGCCGGGATGCGCGTGGTCACTGGTTCAATGGCGAGGATCGAATCGACCATCCGAACTTGGTTCGTTCGTTCGATAGCTGGATCGACCGCGCGGAAGACGGACGTTTCTGTCTGAGCAACTCGATCAACTGGGCCTACGTCGAAGTCGAGGGCCCTCCGTACTTCGTCAAAGACGTCAGCCGGACGGGCGACCAGATCACACTTCACCTCTCGGGCGGGCTCGACGAAATGCTCGACCCCGATTCACTTGTGCAGGGGCCCGAGGGTGCGTTGTGGTGCACCGTGCGCGAGGGGCGCTGCCCGGCCCGGTTCGACAATCATGCGGTCAGCAAGATGTCGGACGCGGTGGGCGAAGACGAAGACGGCATATACGTCCGAATCGGGGAGCAAAAAGTGCGTCCGCCCGAGGTCGCCGATCCACTTTCGTTCGGCGCGGAAAAGCGCTAGGCCTCGACCGTGACTCGACGTGAGTTCATCGCCACGGTCATCGTGGCCGCGATTGCCTTCCCCTTGCTCTTCATCTTCGCGGGTGCGGTTGTCGATGCGCGTGCGCGGGCCAGCGAAGCGCCTTTTCGCGCCGTCCTCGGCAACGCGCGCTTCGAGGAGCTCATGGATGGGCAAGGCGGGGTTCCGCACTATCTCGGCGCGTCGCTCTTGGCTCCCGACTTTACGCTGCCCGGGCAGTCCGGCAGTGAATGGAAGCTCTCCGACCAGCGCGGCAAGGTCATCGTGCTGAACTTCTGGACGGTCACGTGCCGGCCCTGCATCCAGGAGATGCCGACGATCGAGCTTCTCGCGGACATCACCGAGGATTGGGGCGACGTCGAAGTCGTCGCTGTGTCGACCGACCGCGACTGGGCCGAAGTGGAGGCGATCATTCCATCGCGCTCGAAGATCATCAGCCTCCTCGACTCCAAGCGCGAGGTCGTGACCGATGCGTTTGGCACCAAGCTCTTTCCCGAGACCTGGATCATCGACAAGAAGGGCGTCATTCGACTTCGGTTCGACGGTGGCTTCGATTGGTCAAGCCCCGTCGCGCTCGACTTGATCCGTGCGTACCGCTGAGCCCTACGTCTCCTCGAGGAGATAGCGCGACACCCACAGGCCAAAGCCGATGAACAGCAGGTCGAATGCGGCGAGGATCCGCATCCAGCCGAGCACCTCGAGTAATGACGCGCCGGCAAAGAGCTCCCGTGTCGCTACCGCGGCGGCAAGAAGCGCGGGAGCGACCAGCGGAAAGACCAAAACGCTCAACATCAAATCCCGCGCGCGGGTCCGGATCCCGACGGCCGAGAACAACGTGGCCGTCGCGACGAAACCAACAGACCCGAGAAACACCAGGCCGAGCAGGGGCAGCAGCTTGCCACTCGATTCGATCTGAAAGAACACGAGGCAAAGCGGCACGAGAAGCAGCTCGACGGCGAACAACAGAATCAGCGCGCTGAACGACTTCCCGATGTAGATTGAGGCGCGGGGAATCGGAGCTAGGAGCATTCCGAAGATCGCGTCGTTCTCGCGCTCGAGCGCCCAGCTTCGACCGATCAAGAGGATTCCGCAAAAGAGGATCGAGATCCAGAGCACCCCCGGTGCGATATTCGGGGCACTCACCGGGTCGGTATAGAAGGCAAGCGATCCGAGGGTCACCACCAACACCGCAAAGAGGCCCGTCGACGTGAGGATCTCTTTGGTCCGGAGCTCGAGTCGGAGATCCTTGAGCGCGACCAACCAAGCAGAACGGAGTGTCTTCATGGGCTTCGCTCCACGATTCGGCCTCGGTCCATGTGGAGCACCCGATCGGCGACCGTTTGCGCAAAGCCCACTTCGTGGCTCACGACGATCACGATGGAACCGTCTTGCTTTTCCTGCTCGATGAGGCCGACCAGCGCTTCGGTCGCCCGCGCGTCGAGGCCGGTCGAGGGTTCGTCCATCAAGAGAAGCCGCGGCTCGTGGAGCAACGCGCGTGCGATGGCGACCTGCTGCGCTTGTCCCCGCGAATAGGTGCGCAAGGGCCGGTTCCAGTACTCGGAAAGGGAAAGCGCCTCGCAAAGATCAGTGGCGCGCTTGTCGGCATACGGGATGCCTTGGAGCTTTGCCGCCAACACGAGATTCTCATGACCGCTGAGCCCGGGGTAGAGCTGCAGCTGATGGGCGACGAAGCCGATCCGCCCGCGCAAGCCGTCGGCTCGGTCTCTGCCGTAGGCGCCGTATCGAATGTCTCCCCGCGTGGGGTGGGCGAGCAAAGCGAGCAACCAAAGGAGCGTCGACTTCCCCGAACCGTTCGCGCCCTGCACGACCGTCACCGTGCCTTGCGCAAAGCTCAGATCCACCCCGGCCAGCGCCAACGTCGGGCCGTAGGACTTAGCCAGGCCCGCGACGGCGACTTCTTCGAAATCCAGCCTCACCGCTTCGCAGTCTAGAACAAGTCTCGGACAAT
>JAPUKT010000110.1 GCA_027295555.1 Deltaproteobacteria bacterium | reverse complement strand
GACGCGAACGCCCCCACATCGTGGCGGTCGTCGACGAGACAGGTCGGGTCATCGCTCGCGACACCGACCCGAATCGCATGTTTGGACAGTCGCTGCTCACCGCAGTGCCGGTCGTCCGCCAGGTTTTGAAGAGCGGAGCGGCGCGTTACGGCGTCTGGCTCGATCAGGGCAAGCTCGTGCAGGTCGCAGTCGCGGCGGTCCGAAACGATGATGGCGGGATCGTCGGGACGCTACTGGTGGGTTACGACCTTTCGAATGGATTTGCGCAGCGTGAAGCCGCACTGATCGGGCACGACGTGTTATTCATCACGTCCGACAAGATCTACAGCACCTCGACTTCCGTCGGCGTGCGAGATGCGTTGCACCAGGCGCTCTACTCGCCGCCCCTCGACAAGGGCACCAAGGCGGCCCTTCAAGGCAAACGAACCATGCCGTGGAAGGCCACCCTGCGCGGTGACGACTACCTCGGAGTGACCGCGCCCTTGCCTCATGTGTCGGGTGGTGAAGCGGGTTACGTGATCCTCGCCCATCACGGGAAGAGCACGGAGCTCGCCGACGTGGCCACCATGATCCTCTGGCTCACTTTGCTCGGGCTGATCGGGGTGGCGATCTACGGGTTCATCGTGGCCAACAACATCATGGAGCCCATCGAGCGGATGGAGGACGACATCTTGGCGGTGATCAACGGGCGCAGCGACATCCGGCTCGACATCGAGACCGCCGAGCTCGGCGGCCTCTCGTACCGCGTGAACCAGCTCATCAATTTGTTCATGGGGGTTGCAGAGGAAGACGAAGAGGGGCGGGCGGTGACCAGCAGCGGCGGCTGGGAGGCGGTCAGCACGAATAGCCAAGAGCTTCCGGGGACGAGCTCCGTCAGCGGGCCGATCCAAGACGACGATCCGGACGCCGAAGCGCTCGCCGCACGGCCCGAGGACCAATATTACGCGCAGCTCTTTCGGGACTACGTCGCGGCGAAGCGGTCGGTCGGGGAAGACGTGTCGAACATTCCCGAGGACCGATTCGTCCAACGGATTCGGAGCAACGCCGATCACCTCCTCAAGAAGCATGGAGCGCGCATGGTGCGTTTCAAGGTCGAGACGATCGGCGGGCAGGTGAATCTCAAACCGGTGGTTGTCCACTGACCTGGGGCTTCTCCGCTTGGCCGGTGCATCTCGTTGCGCCAACCGTCCGTTCGGCCTAGTCCTTGTCGCGTCATGGGGTTGTTCGATGTCTTCAAGGGCGGTGGCGGGATCAAAAAGCACGTCGCGCGGGTCACCAACAGACGCGCTCAGCAGCACGAGCGTTGGGAATCCATCCAGGTTCTGGCCAATGACGGCTCCGAGGAGGCCCTACACGCGCTGCTGACGCGCTTCACGATCCGGGTCGATCCGAGCATCACCGATGGCGAGGAGAAGAACGCCGCGTTTCAGGGGATCGTGAAGCATGGCGATGCGGCGATCGGCCCAGTCCACGACTTCCTCGAGGCCAGCGATACGCTCGCGTGGCCCCTCAAGATCCTCAAAGAGCTTCAAAGCGAAGAAGAGGTCACCGGGACGCTACTCGAGCTCCTCTCGAAGATGGATACCGAATACGAGCGCGACCCACAGAAGAAGATCGACATCCTCGCGAGCCTCGAAGAACGCAAGGATCCCCGAATCGTCCAGGCGGTGGTCCGGTTTCTCGACGACATGAATGAGACCGCTCGCTTCCACGCCGTCTGCGCGATTTTCGCGCAAGACGCTGCCGCGGACGCCACCGACGCCCTCACCAAAGCGTTCCTCGCCGAAGAGAGCGTCCGCGTCCGGGTGATGACCCTAGACGGATTCATCGAACGGGATTGGAAGATCAGCGAGTCGAAGGATGAGGTGGGGAAGAAGCTCCCACCCGGGTATTCGCTCGGGAAGAAGGGCGAGGTCCGGAAGAAGCGCTGACGGTGGCACGGTCAGCGCCCGCGTCAGCGCCGGTGGGCGGGGTCAGTCCGTCGTCTTGATCTTGGGCGGCAGGATGAAGATGAAGCCGATGCTCATCATTTGGTTGAACTGCCTTTGACGGTCACTCTTGTTGATTTGGCCGTCGGGGAAGTCGCCATTGCCGGCTTCGTCGGTGCCGCCGGTGTTCCACTTGAACGGAATGGCTCGCCATCGGATGGCGATCCCCATGAACTCCTTGAAGTAAGCCTGGAAGGCCACGCCGAACGAAGGAGCGACCGCCGTCCGCTTGGAGCGGGCGAGCTGGCTCTGGAGGCAACCGACGTCGCCTGGAGGCGGATTACAGGTCTGGGTGGCCGCGTCGAACGTCGTGCCGGAGCGCTCCGTGATTCCGACGAAGGCAGCCCCCACGAAGAAGTCCAAGTCCGCGTCGAAGAAGACTTTCTGGAACATCGCCAGTTTGCCTCGGAAAGGTGTGAAATGGAGATCGACACCGGCCAACCAGTCCATCCTTCCGATCTGGTCCGGGAAGTTTTCCCGGCTCGGTAAGCTGAGGCGGTTGCGGTTCGTGGTGACGCCCTTGTCGCGCACCTGGCGTGTGAGATCGGTGTTGAGGTTGGCGACTGAACCGCCACCCCATCCGCCGATGCCGAGCCAGTCCAGGAAGCTGAATCGCGCCTCGACGCCGAGGATCAAAGCGCGCGAGTAGTCGTCGCCGAACGTGAAAGCAAAAAACGGCTCGAGCTGAAGGCGGTTCCTACGCCACAATCGAAACTTCATGACCGAAGGTGCGTCCGCGAGCGGACCGGTGAGGTGAACCTCTTGTGCGCTAGCCGAGTGCGCTCCCGACCGTAGGCCGTCGCCGACCAGCAGGCACACAGCGACCGCCACCATGATGCTGATTCGCAAAAGCGTCTGTCGTGGGAGCTTGTTCATTTCGGTAACCGGTACTCGAACTTAATCGGTAGGAAGAGGGTGAAGCCGAACTGCACCGTCAGGTTGTTGAAGAAGGTCGAGCTCCCAGCGAGCCAAGTCGATGGGTCATCACGGTTCGCGGGGTCGACGTTCACGTTCTCGAACTGCTCGAGGAACATGTAGTCCCGGACCTCGGTGAAGAAGGTCAAGTAGCGCGTCAGGAAGATCCGAAGGCCGATGCCGACGTTGAACGACACGCGCGTGTCCCAGTTGAACTCGCGGATCTCCGGGTCGAACACCGGAATCGGCTTGGTGCGCATGACACCCACCCCGCCAATCAGGTAGGAGTCCCACTGGAAGAGGAACTTCCTGAACATCGAGAACTTCCCGTAGAAGGGCACGTACGTGAAGTTGGCCCAGAGCCCGAATTGCCACTCGTTGATCGGGACGCCCAACCGGAACGAGCGCTGAATCTGGCCGACCAGCGTGGTGCCGCGTTCGAGTGGGTTGCCCCAGTCGTACCAAATGAAGTTGACCCCGAGCGCCAGGACGTTGGTGAACCAGTAGTTCGCCGACATGCCGAGGCCCACATGCCGCAGGTACGGATCGTTGATCGTGAATGCGGCCGAAGGCGCGAGCTCGAGTCGCTTGAGGCGGAGCGCATAGACCTGCTGGACCGCGTAGATCTCTTCGACCGTCTCTTCGCGTTCGGGCTCGGGTTCCTCGGGACCTTCGACTTCCTTTTCGGCGGCCAGCTGCTCGATCAGGTCGCCTTCGTCCTTGGCTTCCTCGTCGACCTTTTTCTGCGCCGCCCTGTTTGGCTCTTCGTCCTCAACATCGTCGAGGGAGAACTCCATTTGGGCCCCCACCGATGCGGGCAGCGCCAGGCAAAGCGCCGCCAACAGTAGCGTGATCCCCCCAAATTCTCGCATTGGCCGCTGGCCTTCCCCCTGGAGCGTCCCGGTCCCCCACCGGTGACAACTCGCTGAAATCACATGATAAGTGTCCGTTTCCGTTCGGACGACAAGACTATACCATGGCAAATATCGCACTACCAAATCCGGTAGCGATTTTCGACAAATTTCGACGTCGTCCCCTAGGGTTAGCCGGCGCTTTCGGCCTCTTCTGGGGGCTCCAGCGCCTCTGGGGACTCAAAAAGCGCTTGGACGAAAGCGCCAGGGTCGAACGGCTTCAGATCTTCGACGCGCTCTCCGACGCCGATGAACTCGATCGGGACCTGATGTTGGTCGACGATCCCGAGGATCACGCCGCCCTTCGCGGTGCCGTCGAGCTTGGTCAGGACGATCCCCGTCAATGGAAGCGCGTCCTTGAATAGCTGTGCTTGTTGAATCGCGTTTTGGCCCGTGGTGGCGTCCAGTACCAGCAACACGTGGTCGGCCGGGCGGCCGAGCGCCTTCTCGACCGTGCGGCCAAGCTTCTTGAGCTCGTCCATCAGCGGCACCTTCGTATGCAGTCGACCGGCCGTGTCGGCGATCAAGACATCGACGTCGCTGTCTTTGGCCTTCTGGATCGCGTCGAAGATCACCGAGCCGGGATCGGCGCGGTCCTTTCCTTTGACGACTTCACAACCCACGCGACGACCCCACACTTCGAGCTGCGTGACGGCTGCGGCGCGGAAGGTGTCGCCGGCTGCGAGCAAGACGCTCTTGTCTTGCCGGTGCAGCCGGCTCGCGAGCTTGCCGATCGTCGTGGTCTTTCCAACACCGTTGACGCCTACCACCAGAATGACCGTCGGCTTCGCGTCGAGCGTCAGCCCGCGACCACTCGAAGCGAGAATGTCCTTGGCTTCCCCGCGGATCACGTCCCAAGCGTCGTCTGCGGACGCCAGTTGGCCCCCGTTCATTCGGCTGCGCAGGCTCTCGAGGACGCGCCCGGTGGTGTGCACGCCCACGTCTGCCGTGATCAGCACCTCCTCGACCTCGTCGAGGATCGCGGTGTCGAGCTCCCGGTCTTTGCTGAACACCCCGGCGAGGCGCGAAATCAGATGCCCACGCGTGGATTTCAGGCCAGTTCGAAACGCCCCGAGATCGGCAGGCGGTGCCGGGGGCGGAGTAACCCTCGCTTCGGGTGCCCCTGGCGGCCGGGTGAGCAGATCTTCGAGCTCGAGCGGTTGAGTGGGCTCCACGGTCTGCTCGGCTTCGACGGATGGCGGCGGAGGTGGCTCCGGTGGCAGCACCGGCCGCTTGCGTAGGCGCCAAAAACCGATCCCGATCCCCGCGGCAATGAGCGCGGCGACTGCCGCGATGATAACTACGCTGTCTCCAGACTCCATTCGACCTCTGTCATCCCCCGATGGTCGTTGGGACCGCCGCAATATAGAGACGCCTACCCTTCCCAGTCAACGCGGCTGACCCTGTATAATCGGTTGCCCTCGTGCCTTGCCTGCTGTGATACTGAAAAACGTTGGGGAAGGGCGGAAACTGTTGACGCGGCACATCGCTAGTTGGCGTGGATGGCAACCACTAGTCGTGATCGCATTGCTATCCGCCACCTCGGTCCACGCCGACGGGCGGGAGGACTACCTGATTCGCCTCCTGCGCAATTCGGGTGCTTTCCGAGTTCGTACCCAAGCCGCACTGTCGCTGGGCCAGCTCGACCCGAGCCCCCTATCGGTGGCCGCGCTCGAGCGCGCCGTGCGGGACAAGCATCCCGCGGTCCGGGTATCTGCGATTTCCTCGTTGCATCGACTTGGCGCCAAAGAGGCGCTCCCGACCGTGAAACAGGCGACACGGGATGGTAACAAGTCGGTGAGGCGCGCCGCCAGCGTGGCGGTCACAGCGCTCGAGGCGATCGGGGAGCGTCAGCGCGGCCCGGGAAAGCCGAGGCATTTGGTGGCGGTCGGCATGCCCGGCGCCAAAGCAGACCGGGTTTCCCGTCAGATGCTTTTCGACGCGCGGATCTTCTTGTCCGAGAAGCTGCTCGAGCTCTCGGGGATCGAGCTAGCCCCGGACGACCTGAGCCCTGCCGACGCGAAGCGAGAGATCGCACGGCGGAAGCTCCGCGGCTATTATCTCGAAAGCTCGATCGTGACGCTCAAGCCAAGAGGAAACGGGGTCAGGGCGGAGGTCTCGGTTATCATCCTGAGCTATCCCGGTCGCGACATGCGCGCGATGCTTCGCGGTGCCGCGACGGCCTCGGGCCAATACAGCGCCGGGACAGCAGAGCAGGCCATCCAAGGTGCATTCGTCGGCGCTCTTCGCCGACTCCCGCAAGTACTGGCGGTGGCCGATGCGAAAGGAAGCCTTTGACCGGTGAAGACCGATGAGCGTAGGAGAGAGAAACGCGATGGGCGATAAGAGACAACGAAAACTGAGGAACTACCTCCTGGATCGGCGTTTCCAGCTCAAGTACACGAGCATGATCGTCCTCGTGACGGTGACGGTCGCGGGCGGCCTAGGCTACGTCGCCTATGGGTTTTCCCAGGGGCAGACCGAAGCGCTGACGGCGCACATCGCGGCCCAACCCGACCTCGATGCGGAAACCGCCCAGGACTTGGAGCGTTTCGCCAGGGAAGAGGATCGCAAGGTCCGAAACGCCATCCTCATCGGCGTCCTTCTGCTCACACTAGCGCTCGGCGTCGTGGGAATCCTGGTCACTCATCGGGTCGTCGGTCCCGCGTATCGTATGCGCCGCCTCTTCGAGAGGATCGGTGAAGGGAAACTCGAGATCACGACGGGCATTCGCAAGGGCGACGAGCTTCAAGAGCTCTTCCGATCCTTTGCAGACATGGTGGAGTCCCTACGAGACCAGCGGTCCGAAGAGATCGCGCAGCTCGAAGACACCCTCGCGAAGATGGAAGCCGCGGGCGTGCAGTCGGATCACATCACCCAGCTTCGCGCCGTCCTAGAGCGAATCCGCAAGACCGTCGACTAGGGTGCGGATCTTTTCGCTTGGGGTCGGCTGTACTCGGACTACGAGGACGGGCTGGCGAGTTTGAAGAAGGTAGCAGAGGAAGCCGACGACGCTGACGCTGGCCCTGGCTCTGGCGCGGGCGCTGACGCGGGCGCTGACGCGGGCACTGACGCTGACGCTGACGCTGACGCTGACGCTGACGCTGACGCTGACGCTGGCGCCGACGGAGCGCTCAGACCGACCGAAACGGGAACGACACGTTCTCGTAGTATTCGACCCGCGGCTCTCCGCCGGGCCCGTCAAACACGACCGCTGCGGCATCGATCCGCGCGTGCACTCTTCCGAGCTTCTCGCGCCGCAGCCACAGCGCCGTGGCGCGCCGTACGCGCGCAAGCTTCTTCCCACCGATCGTCTCCGCCGGAAAGACCGGTCGAGCGCTTCGCCTCGAGCGCACCTCGCACACGACCAGCAACGAGCCGCGCCGCGCGATCAGGTCCAGCTCCAATCGTCCGATGCGTACGTTGCGTCCGATGATTTGAAAGCCGCGTTCCGTCAACAGCGACGCGACGAGGTCTTCCCCGCGGCGGGCGAGATCAGTTCTCTGAGTCGACGCTGAGGGTCGGGTCGCGGACGCAGTAGCTTCCGCGGAGGCCGTCGCCCCCGGTCTCCAAGATCTCTTCGCAGATGAAGCCGCCGGGGCATCCGCAGGTCGGGACGCTGCTACCTTCGGGCGCGCCACATCGGCACGAGCAGTAGACGCTTCGTTCGATCTCGTTTTCGGTGACGCATTCGTCGCTGTCGACTTCCGCCTCCCCGCAGATCTGATTCGGGTCACCATCCAGTTCTCGGACAAGGCAGAGGCGAGTTACGCACTGCACCGAGCTCGTCTCGAGATACGTTTCGGAGGCGAGGAAGCCGCCCTCCGGCACCTGCTCTGGAACACACGGATCGCCTACGGCGCTGCTGGCGCAGCCCGCCCCGACCAACCAAAGCGCGGCGATCGCCACAAACCCCATCAATTCAAGCAATTTTTTGCTCATCACGCCCCCCTAAGAAGCCCCCGGTCATCCACATCATAACGGCAATAAGAGATCGCACCCAAACTTCCCCCGCCGTCAGGGGTCAGAAAAGGGAGATGCCGGTGAAACCGACGCCTCTGACCGAATTTGTCAGGTCCGGGAGGAAGATTCTAGTGCCAATTGCAGTCAGCCCGTTAAAAGCTCAATGGCGCTATACCTTGACGACCCCTTCGACTGGTTTCTATGATGGTACCCGAGCGAGACACAAGGGGTTGGTTTCGTTCGAAATTTGGGGGTCAGAGGGGAACTTGGAAAACCAAGCTTCCACACCAAGGAGCACTTTATGAAGTGGATCCATTTGTGGGCGGTGCCTGTGTTGGTTGTCGGCTTGTGGGTCGGCACACCCGCCGATGCGCAGGACATGAGCTTTGGACTCGAGGAAACCGGGCAGAGCGATGCACCCGCGAAGCTCGGCAAACCATCGAAGCGCCTTGCCGAAGCATTGAGCGCGTTCAAGTCCAAGAACTACGAGCAGGCGGCGATGGGTTTCCAGCGCGTCGCGACGGGCAAGTCGAGGGACGGGCGCGGCAACCGGCAGAAGGCGCAGTTCATGTCGGGGCAGACGCTCTATCAGATGGGCTACTACCAGTCGGCGCTCACCGTCTTCGACGAGCTCAGTGAGCAGGGTCCCGGTCATTCGTTCTTTGGCGATACTCTCGAGTGGCTCGGCAAGCTCGCATCGAAGCTTCCAGAGGCGTCGGGCATCATCGAGATCGTCGGCCGGTACGGCATCGGCGCACTCGACGAGTTCAAAGAGAAAGCCCCGGCCCTCCACAGTCAGCTCCTCTACTTGATGGGGCGTCATCTTTACGCGCAGGCGAACTTCCGTCAGGCCATCGACCTCTTCCAAGAAGTCGACCCGAGCTCCGCGCAGTACACGTACGCCAAGTTCTTCGAGGGGATTTCGTTCATTCGCATGCGCCAAGCGCGTCCGGCGATCGCCTCGTTCCGAGCGATCCTCGACGCCGTCGATAGCGGCGATGCCAAGGGGGTCGACGAAGACCGTATGAGAAACCTCGCCTGGATTTCGCTCGCTCGCGTCTATTACACAGCCGCCAACCAAGGGCAGGACATCGACGGGACCCTCCTTGGTCAGTCCGTCGAGTCTTGGAACAAGGTTTCGCAATCGAGTGAGTACTGGCTCGACGCGCTCTTCGAATCGTCTTGGGCGTTCTTCCTCGCGGACGAGTACGCTCGCTCGCTCGGTAACGTGCACACCCTGTTCTCGCCGTACTTTGAGAACTCGTTCTACCCCGAAGCGCTCGTGCTCAAGGCTGTCACGTTCTTCGTGAACTGCCAGGTCGACAACGCCGACGCGACGGTGGCGCAGTACCACGACCGATATGACCCGGTGAAGGCGGAGCTCGATGCAGTGCTTGCCAAGCATCAGGACAACGCGGATTTCTTCGAGTTCCTGAAACAAGTTCGGGCTGAGCAAGCCAACCTTTCGCCTCGGGTGCGTCCGATCGTGGCCTCGGCGCTGAGTGACCGTACGGTCCTTCAGCACCTGGGGTACGTCGCGATTCTCGACAAGGAAGAGGAGCGCCTGAACAAGTCGAGCGCAGAGTTCCAGGGCTCGCCGGTTGGGGAGAAGATCCTCGAAGACATTTCTCTCGCGAAGGCGTTTGCGGTCGATCAGGCCGGCGACCTGGCACGAGGGCGCTACAACCGACTAATTCGCGAGCTTCGCGACCTCAGCAACCAAGTCGACACTGTCGAGCTCGAGATCGCCACGTTCCGACGAGGGCAGATCGACCAGGAGCTGCAGCAACAGATGTCGCTGGCCAAGCAATCGAAGGGCGGCAACGTCCAAGTAGACGACGAACACCAACTCTGGCCGTTCAATGGGGAGTACTGGCGAGACGAGCTGGGGTTCTATCGACAACAGGTGACTAACCTATGTACGCGTTGAACAAATCGAAGTGCGCGACGAGCTTTCTTTTCGGGTTGCTCGTCATCGTGATGGGGGGCGAGGCCGCGGCCGAGCAGGCGCCGATGAGCGTCGAGCCTGTGTGCATTCCCGAGACGACGGAGCAAGCGATTGCTGCCTGTCCAGCGGGTGCGCGCAAGGGGAGCGCGAAAGAGGGCGGGAACGTCCCGGTCTCTCGGTTCAAAGAGGCCGAGCGCAAACGGACCAAGAAGCAGGGACCGACCGGCCCGTCGCTTCAAATCGACATGAGCACCCAGCTCGGACGCGAACAGACACGTGCCCGAACCGAAGCGCTGCTCAAGCGCGAGATTCAAATCCTCGAGAGGCTCGTGCGGAACGGCTCCGCTGACGATCCCCGACGGCCCAGCGTGCTGCTCCGACTCGCCGAGACGCAGTTCGAGATGCAGATCGCGCAAACCGCCAAGGTGCGCTCCTTCGACGATCCAATCTACGAGGCCTGCACCCGCGACAAGGACAAGGCCCGCTGCAAAGAGGCGAGGAGCGGTCAAAAGAAGGCCGAGGCCGTGCTTTCCAAGACCCGCAACGACAGCATCCGTACTTACGCGACGCTCGTACGCGACCATCCAAACTTCAAGCGGATGGATGAGGTCCTGTTCTCGCTCGCCTTTGCGCTCCAAGAGCAGGACCAGTTCGACAAAGCTCGCTCGGTGTATCGCCGGCTGATCAAGGATTACCCGAGGAGCCGGTTCGTGCCGAACGCCTATCTCTCGTTCGCCGAGTACTACTTCAACGACAGCGACATGGAAGCAGCGGCCAAGTTCTATCGAAAGGTCCTCGAGTTTCCGCCGAAGTCCAACTCGGTCTACGGCTTTGCGCTCTACAAGCTTGCTTGGGTCGAATACAACCGGGAACGGTATCGACAGTCGTTGCAGAGCTTCGTCGACATTCTCGAGTTCGCCCGCAAGAACAAACACGCCAACGACGCCGAGAATCTGGCGCGCCAGGCTCGCAAAGAGCTCGTGCTTCCGTATTCGCACTACGGCTCACCCAGTAAGGCGCTCAGTTTCTTCAGGCGCTACGCGAAGAACGACGCCGGGGCCCGCGAGATGCTCAAGAACCTCGCCGAGCTCTACTTCGACACGGGCCAGTGGCCTCAAGCGATTACGGTTTACCACAAGCTCATGGCCGACGCGCCTCGCAGCAAGTCGCTGTGCGATTGGCAGACCAAGGTGACCAATGCCGTGATCTCGTCGCGACCGAAGCAGGAACAGATCATCGAGCTCAAGCGATTGGTCGACATCTACCGAACCTTCAAGAAGGGCAACAAGTCGCCGGCCAAGGTCGAGGAGTGCAAGGTCGAAACTGCGACCGTCATCCTTTGGCTCGGCACGTCGTGGCACCGCGAGGCGGTTGGCACCGACTCCGCTCCAGGCACCAAGAGCAAGAAGACGATGTCGCAGGCTGCCGTGCTCTACCGGACCCTTCTCAAGGAGTTCCCGGACATGGAGCAGATGGAGTTCAAGAACATCGACAAGCGCGACTGGCCGACGGAGTACAGGATGGCGTACTTCTACGCCGAGCTCCTTTGGAAGATGGAAGAGTGGGGGCAATGCGGTCCAGCGTTCGACCAGGTCGTCGAGCTGAACACGCAAGGAGAGTTCACCACCGACGCGGCCTATGCGGCGGTGCTTTGCTACAACAACCTCTACCAGCAGCAGTACGTACCGCGTGAGACGAAGACCAAGTTCGTCAGCAAGCGCGACCAGCAGGCGATGAAGAACGCCAAGGCTGCCCCATCCGCCAAGTTCAAGAAGAAGGAATTCACGGTGCTTCAAAAGGGCATGCTCGAAGCCTTCAACCGGTACCTTTGCTACGTCGACAAGGCCGAAGACATCGCGACGATCAAATACCGCCGGGCTCGAATCTACTACGAGGCGAACCGCTTGGAGGAAGCTGCCGTCCTGTTCCGCGACATCGCGTTCAATCACAAGGACAGCGAGCTCTCAGAGTACGCGGCCAACCTCTACCTCGACTGCTTGAACATCCTAGGCACGCAACTCGCGCAGCCGCGGGTGGCTTGCGTTCAGGAGCTGAGCGCCTCGATCGATCCGATGGCGGCTTCGTTCTGTGGGACCGAGCAGCTCGCCGACGAGCACCCGGACCTCTGCGGCACGCTGAGCACGCTTCAGTGCCAGGTGCTTCGTAAGGAGGCAGAGGTGTACGAAAAGACGCAGCAGTTCAAGAAAGCCGCTGCCACGTACGTTCGCATTTTCCGGCGACACCAAGCGTGCGGCGAGATGGACGAGGTGCTTTACAACGCCGCGATCAACTTCGAGGCGGCCCACCTGCTCGGACGCGCGATTCAGGTTCGGACCGTTCTGACCGAGCGATACCCGGAAAGCCAGCTCTCGAAGAAGGCCGTCTATCTGATCGGCCAGAACTTCCAGGCGCTCGCCTACTACGAGGAGGCTGCCAAGTACTACGAAAAGTTCGCCCGCAAGTTCCCCGGCGAGGACGGCAAGAAGTGCAGCGCCGACGACAAGAAGGCCGGCATCTGCCCGAACGCCATCGAGGGTCTCGAGCAGGCCACGTTCTTCCGCATCGGTCTCGGCGACGACCAGGCCGCCATGGAAGACGCGGACCTCTTCGCCCGCAACTACCGGCGCAAGCTTCCGCGGCAGACCTCACAGGTCATGTTCTCGATTGGCTCGATCTACGAGCGGCAGAACCGACCCCCCCAAGTGATTTCGCACTACCAGGACTACCTGAAGAGGTACGGGAAGGTCGGGATGCCGCAGCAGATCATCCAGGCGAACACCGCCATCGGCCGGGCATACTGGGCGCTCAACAAGAAGAACGAGGCCAAGAAGTACTTCCAGGCTGCAGTCAGGGGTTGGACTTCGGGTGCGCCGAAGCGGATTCGAGCGCTCAAGGACACCTCGAAGGAAACCGGGGTCGCCTTCGTACGAGAAGCACTCGATAGCGCCGCCGAGTCCCAGTTCTATCTGTCCGAGTACAAGTTCGCCGAGTTCGAGAAGGTGGCCTTCCCGAAGTACAAGGGTGGCAAGAGCGCGGCCAAGGTGAAGAAGTGGTCGGAAACCGAGTTCAAGAAGTGGACGAAGAAGAAGCTCGCGGTGCTCCGCGCGGCCGAGGCCAACTACGCCGAAGTCGCCAAGATGAAGGTGACTGTCGACGGCATCAAGATGCAGTCGGCCGCATGGCAAATCGCCGCCGCGTCGCGCACCGGTGAAATGTACCGAAGCTTCGTCGATGAGTTCCGGGATGCCCCGATTCCAGCCGAAATCGAGAAGGACCCAGGGCTCTTCGACATCTACGTGGGTGCTCTCGACGACGCTTCGGAGCCGCTTCAGCGGCAGGCGATCGACAAGTTCGAGTTCTGCCTGAAGACCGCCACGCAGGTTCGGTGGTTCAACAAGTGGTCGCGCGCGTGCGAGCAGGAGCTCAATGCGCTCAACCCGAAGCAATATCCCGTCGCGGCTGAGCTTCGCGGCGAGCCCAACTACGTGAAGCGCACCGTCGGGCAGCCCGGTGCGGTGGATCTGGACGCCATCAAGGATACGTCGCTGACATCGAAGGATGCCGTCGCGCAAAGGGGGAGGCCGTGATGCGAAACCTCAAACTGACAGTCGTCGTCACCATGCTCGTCGTTGGCTGTGGAGATGGCGAGAGCTCGAAGAAGCAAACCGTTCCGAAGGCAGACGTCGCCCGAACCGCGGGCGGTGAGGCGATCACGACCGCGGACGGCAGCGCCGTCAGCAAGAAGGCGCACAATCGCTGGGAGTCCGCTTTAAAGCACTTCGAACGCAACGAGGAGACGGGTTGGACCTCCGCCAAGTGCGGTGGGTCTTCGAAGGACTTCGAGAAAGCTGCAGCCGCCCAAGGCGGCGGGTTTGCCGAAGCTCACTACATGGCCGGGCTCTCACTCGAGCGCTGTGGGGATAGCGCCGCATCCAAGCGCCACTACGAGACCGCACTCAGGGTGGACCCGGAGTTCTGCAAAGCCCGAGTGGCGCTTGCGCTCCGAGTTCTCGACGCAGGCAACGTCAGCCAGGCCAAATTCGACTTCGAACGGGCGATCAAGGGCGATCCGCAGTGCACCTCGGGCTACACCAACCTTGCCATCGTGCAACGGGCCCAGGGCCAGGATGACGAGGCGCTCAAGAACCTTCGTCGCGCACTCGCCATCGAGTCGGACTACCTCTCCGCCTTCAACCAGATGGCGCTCCTTCACTATGATCGCGGGCGCAAGGGCAACGCGGCCGAGCTCGACCTTGCGGAGGTCGTGTGCCGCCAGGCCCAGATGATCGATGCAGACTACGCGCCGATCTACAACACGTGGGGCCTCATCAAGGTCTACAAGGGCGATGTGATTTCCGCGCTTCGGTTCTTCGAGAGTGCTATCACGCTCGATCCCGACCTGTTCGAAGCTCAGATGAACTTCGGCGAGGTGACCATTTCGTTCCGCGGCTACGAGGATGGACGCAAGGCATTCGAGCGTGCCGTCGCGCTCGAGCCGGATGACTACGATGCCGTCATCGGGCTCGGCACGGCCCTTCGAG
>JAPUKT010000011.1 GCA_027295555.1 Deltaproteobacteria bacterium | reverse complement strand
CACCCTCGGACGAAACGACGAACAGCGGTCGGACGTCGGTACCGGACGCTCCTTGTGACTGTTGATCCGTGGCACCGGGCTGCGCCGGCGGGGGCGGGGGTGGAGGCGGTAACAGCAAATCGAGAAGACGCTCCTCGACTCGCTCTTCCGCGGTGGGAAACACCTCATCCTCGCGCTCGCTGCGCACCATGTTGATCGAGGCGTCGACCAAATCGCGGACCATCGACTCCACGTCGCGACCCACGTAGCCGACCTCCGTGAACTTCGAAGCCTCGACCTTGATAAACGGGGCTCCAGCCAGCCGGGCCAGGCGCTTGGCGATCTCCGTCTTTCCGACGCCGGTCGGTCCGATCATGATGATGTTGTTCGGAAGGATCTCGTCCCGAATCTCCTCGGGCGCCTGCGCCCGGCGCCACCGGTTGCGAATCGCGATGGCCACAGCCTTCTTGGCTTCGGTCTGGCCCACGATGTACCGGTCCAGCTCCGCGACGATCTGACGCGGCGGGAGCTCCTCCAGCCAAGGCTGATGGGGCTCCGGGACCGCGGTGGCGGCTTCGTCCGTCGTTTGCTCCTGCTTGCTCGAATCGGTCATATGTATGCGCGAACTCCACCGGTTTTCGCGCGGGAGCCTGCCTCCCGCGGCCTCCGGATCAGATCTCCACGATCGTCAGGTTGCTGTTGGTGTATATGCAGATCTCGCCGGCTATTTCCATGGACTTTTCGACGATTTCGCGCGCCGGAAAATCCGTGTGTCGCACCAGCACCCGGGCGGCGGCGAGCGCGTAATTGCCTCCGGAGCCGATGGCGAGAATCCCGTCGTCTGGTTCGATGAGCTCTCCCCCCCCACTCACCATGAAGTTGTGCTCGGCGTTCGCCACCACGAGCAGCGCTTCCAGCCGGCGAAGCACCCGATCACTGCGCCAGTCCTTGGCCAGCTCGACCGCGGCGCGGGAGAGATTGCCGGGGTACCTCTTGAGTTTTTCCTCGAACCGCTCGATAAGCGTGAAAGCGTCGGCCGCCGCCCCGGCGAATCCGGCCAGCACACGACCGTCGCCGACCGACCGCACCTTGGCGGCTCGCCCCTTGACGATCGTATCACCCACCGTCACTTGCCCGTCTCCTCCCATCGCCGTCTTGCCGTCCCGGCGGACGCAGATGATCGTCGTGGCATGGGCGACTTGTGTCGGGTTCATCATCTCGTTGTTACGACCAAAGGGTAAGGGTAGACGGCACCGCTCACGCTCGCGGATGGGCCTGATCGTACACCTTCTTCAAGCGCTCAACGCTCGTGTGCGTGTAGACCTGGGTCGTACTCAACGACGCATGACCCAGCAACTCCTGGACGGCTCTGAGGTCGGCACCCGCGTCGAGCAAGTGCGTCGCAAAACTGTGCCGCAAAGAGTGCACCTTGAGCCCCGGACCCGCGTCCAGACTCTTGAGGAACCTGCGCATCAGATACTGCACGCCGCGAGACGAGAGACGCGTCGCGCGGGCCGACAAGAACACGGCTTGCTCGCCGCGTCCGCCGTCCTTGCGACGGGACAAGCGCTCCTCCCGTAACGGATAATACCGTCGCAGCGCCGCCAACGCATAGCTCCCCACGGGAAGCAACCGCTCTTTTCGCCCCTTGCCGCGTACTTTCACCGTTTCGGTGACGATGTCGACATCGCGGAGATTGAGTCCCGCCAACTCGGACAAGCGCATACCCGTCGAGTAAAAGAACTCGAGGATGGTGAGGTCGCGCACCCCCCCAAAACCGTCGTCGGCCGCGCGCACCTCGGCGAACTTGAACAGATCCTCCATTTGACCACGATCGAGCACCGCTGGAAGCCGTTTCTCGAGTTTGGGGGAGCGGATGGCAGCCGCCGGATTGCCCGGTACCGCGTACCGTTCGTTCAGAAAACGGTAGAAAGTGCGGAGCGCCGACACCGCTCGGGACACCGATCGCTTGGTGAGACCGCGCCGCCCCAGTTCGCCCATGAAGCTCCTCAGCGTGAGCCGGTCGACGGTTTCCCAGGTCCAGTCGGTGCCGCCAAAATAGTCGTCGCAGAACGCTTGGAACGCGTCCACGTCGCGTCCGTACGCTGCCACGGTGTTGGGAGAATCGTTTCGCTCGTGCGACAGAAACACGACAAAACTCTCGCACTCCGGGCGACGCGAGCGAGTACGGCCGTTGGCTCGTGTCACGCCGGCACGCCACTCAGCCCCCGCATGAAAACCGACATCGCCTCCAGCGCCCGGGTGGCGAGCGCCGCGCGTTTTTTCCTCTTGTCGCGAATACGCGCGGCAAGCGGTGGGAGAAGGCCGAAGTTGGCGTTCATGGGCTGGAACCGCTTCGCGTCCGCCCCACCCACGTAGCGAAAGAGGCTACCCAACATCGTTTCCTCGGGCGGAAGCACCGGATCCTCGCCTGCCAGCAAGCGGGCGAGGTTGATACCGCAGACCAGCCCACAGGCGAGCGACTCGGTGTACCCTTCAACCCCAACCAGTTGGCCGGCGAACATGAGCCGAGGATCGTCCGGCGCCGACAAGTACGGAGACAGCGCCGCGGGCGTGTTGAGATACGTGTTGCGATGAATACTCCCCCACCGCAACACCTCAGTCTCTTCCAGACCCGGAATCATCCGCAAAACCTCGCGCTGCGCCG
>JAPUKT010000109.1 GCA_027295555.1 Deltaproteobacteria bacterium | reverse complement strand
CACCGGTCGCGTGAAAGAGCTCTTCAAGACCAGCAAGGGTAAGTACGTTGCCCCCGCGCCGATCGAAAACCTGATCAACAATCACACCAAGGTCGAGGCGTGTTGCGTGAGCGGTTCGGGCCAACCCGCACCCTATGCCCTCATCCTGCCTGCAGAAGAGCTTAGACCCAAGCTCAGCGATAGCGCCGTCAGGGAGGCGTTTGAAGCGGAGCTGTCGACCCTGCTCGACGAGGTGAACAAAGAGGTCGAGGCGTATGAGCGGCTCCAGTTCCTAGCGGTCGTCAAAGAGCCATGGCTCATCGAGAACGGGTTCCTCACCCCGACGATGAAGATCAAGCGTGGCACGATCGAGGACGCCTACACTCCGAAAACCGAAGCCTGGTACGCCGCCCGGAAACGGGTGGTCTGGGAGGCCTAGCGCGGGCCCGGCTCCGTGCGCTAAGGTCCCTCACCAGGAGAACGGAGGCGACACGAATGAGTGAAAGAGTCGAAAAAATCCTGGCCAACTACGCAGGGGAGAACCCCGGTGTCGTCGGGAACCTGAGGAGGCTTCTGAACCACGGGCGACTCGCGGGGACTGGCAGAGTGGTGATTCTACCCGTCGACCAAGGTTTCGAGCATGGCCCCGCCCGGTCCTTCGCGCCGAATCCACCGGGCTACGACCCCGCCTATCATCCTAAGCTTGCCGCCGATGCGGGCTGCAACGCCTACGCTGCGCCTCTCGGCTTCATGGAGTCGATCGCGCACGAGTACGCAGGCGAGCTCCCGCTGATCTTGAAGGTCAACAACAGCGATTCGCTTGGCGGCCCGGACACCCCTTGTTCGGCGCTGACCTCCGCGGTCGATGACGCCCTCCGTCTAGGATGCGCGGCGGTCGGGTACACGATCTACCCAGGCAGTGGTCTTCGCAATCAGATGTACCAAGACCTTCGAGACCTCATCAACGAGGCTCGTGCCGTAGGCCTTCCGACGATCGTGTGGTCCTATCCCCGTGGCAGCATGGGCAAAGACGGTGAAACCGCCATCGACGTCGTCGCTTATGCAGCGCAGATCGCCTGCCAGCTCGGTGCCCACGTCGTGAAGATCAAGGCACCGACGGAGCTCGTCTTCCAAGATGCGGCCAAGAAGAACTACGAGAACATTCCGATCGGCACGCTGGCCGAGCGTGTTCAGCATGTCGTGCAAGCTGCATTCAACGGCCGGCGCATCGTCATCTTCTCGGGCGGTGCCGCCAAGGGCACCGAGGCCGTGCTCGAAGAGATTCAGCAGATCGCCAAGGGCGGGGCTTACGGCTCGATCGTCGGCCGCAATGCCTTCCAGCGGACGCATGCCGACGCGGTGAAGCTGCTGCAAGACATCATGGACATCTACGCTGCGCAGGCGTAGTGAGCGTCGTTCGTGACTGAGCGGCCTGTTCCACCGATCGTGACCGCGGCTTGGGATGCCTACGGGGATCGCCGAGAAGTGATGGAGATCCGGGAGCTCAGCGCCAATGTCTCGACCAACTCGGTCCACCTCCTCATGCTCGACGATGGGCGTGCTGTGGTGGCCAAGCGATCGAGCTACGGGTCGTACGTGCATTTTCGGCAGGACCACATTCGCATTCACGAGTGGATTCACCGCCTGCGCGGGACGCGTTACGCGAGCTTCCTGGCAGAGGTCCTCACCAAGAACGAAGAGGTGTTCACCTACCGCGAGAAGGACGAGTGGGTCGTCTTCTACGGCCAGCAGCCTTTCTACGACTTCCTGCCGAAGGTGCTGACCGACCCACAGATCGAGGCCTTTGGTGAGGAGATGGGCCTCTTCCATCGGTCCTGTCTCGGGATCTCCGACCGCGTGCGACCGACCTGGCAGTCACTTGGAGCTGATGCGGCGAGCCTTCATGACGCGATCGGAAGCTCCCAATGGCGACGCGAACGGGGCTTCAGTGACACGGTGACCGGATTCGTCCGGGCCCACTGCGATGCGTTCTTGGCCAATGCCGATGCGCTCGGATACCACGAATGGACCAAGATTCCGGTTTTGATCGACTGGAACATCGGAAACTTTTCGGTCGGCATGGATAGCGACGGCTTCAAGCTCTTTTCTCGCTGGGACTACGACTGGTTCCGCATCGAGCCGCGAATGCTCGACCTTTACTTCTGTGCGCGCGTCGTCCGCGAGGAGGGCGACCACACCACTTTTAGCTACACGGTCGACCCACTCTTCGAGCCACGCTTCCAAAAGTTCCTCCGCGCCTACCACGAGGTTCACCGCCTCACGAAGGAGGAGCTGCTCTTCTTGAAAGAGGCGTACCGCTTCTTCGTTCTGAACTACGTGCTCCGAGTCGGTGAGCACTTCTTTCGCCCCGAAATCTGCCGACGGCTGCAGCACGAGGCGGTGGAGGACTACCTGCCAAACCTCGAGCTGGCGGACTTCGAACCGCTGCTGGAAGTGCTGTAGCCAGCGTCAGCGTCAGCGCCAGTGCCAGCGTCACGTGGCGATCGAGTCGCAGATGTATGTGGGGATGATGCCGGAGGTTCGGACCATGAGATCCGCCTGTTCTGGAAGCGTGTTTCCCGAGAGTACGAGGACCGTGTCCAATCCATAGGTGTTCGCGCCGATGATGTCGGTCCGGAGGGTATCGCCCACGAACAGCACGTCTCGCTTGGTGACCTCGGGCAGTTGCTCTCTCGCGCGTGCCAGGGCGTAGGCGAAGATCATCGAGTCGGGCTTGCCGAAGCGTACGAACGTTTTCTCGGTGATGTCGGAGAGCAGTCTGCCGAGGCTGCCGACGGCGATGGCGATTTCGTTGCTGCGCATCGGGTAGGTGATGTCGGCGTTCGCAATGATGACGGGGACGTTCACGCGACGAATCAAGTTGAGGGTCGCGTTGACATCCTTGAACCAATCGAACCCTTCGTCATCGAGCAACACGATGGCTACCAGGTTGTCCGTACCGTTGCACTCGGCGACGGGTACCGGGATCTTGCCGGCGATCTCGATGTAGTGCGCAGACTCGGGTTTTCCGAGGTACGCCACCTTGCCGTAGGGGATCTGGTTCTCGAGATACTGCGCCGCCAGCAGGCCAGACGAAATGTATCTTTCGGGGGGAAGAAGCTCGCCTCCGGCTTGCTCCGCATATCTTTCTGCCATGGCTTCGGGCGAACGAGAGGAGTCGTTGGTCACGACGAAGACCTGCTTGCCTGCCGCGATCATCGAAGTCACCGCCCCGAGCGCCCCGTCGATCAGTCCCGACGAGCTCTTGAGCACTCCATACGCGTCGAGAAAGATCACCGAATAGGGCTCGGCCGTCTCTCGGAAAGAACGCACCTCCATAGGCGGGACATATGCGTTCCCCGCGGATCGGTCAATTCTCGTCGGACTCTGGGATCCGGGGCGGGGGCGGGGCGGGTGCCGGAGTCCGGCTTCTCAGGGCGCCGATCAGCACGGCGACGATGATGAAGATGAAGATGCCGATTGCCACCAAGATACCGATCAATCGCCCGAAGAAATGGTCGATCAGGCCACGGCCCGTCAACTCGAATCGGCTCAGCGCTTCGTCCACTTGGGCGTCGACCGAGTCGAGCACCGCGACTCGCTCCCCCTCCAGTGCTTCGAGGATCTGTTTACGCTCCTCCTCGATAGCTACAAACGCTGCCTCTCGCTCGAGGGAGAAGGCGTCGAGAAGTCGCGTGGTCTGGTTGCCGAGCGCGGTTTCGAACTCTCCGAGGAATGCTGTGATGGCATTCATCGACTCGACCAGCGTGTCCGTCGGCTCAGTGAGCCGTTCCTCGAAAAGCGAGTGGATGAGATATTCCGCCTGCCAGCGCGCTTCGAACGGCATTTGTACGGAGAGAATCGAGAGCCGGTCGTTGAGATCCCGGAGGGTTTCTTCCATGCTTGCCACTGCCTTTAGCCCCCCCTGGCCCTCTACGTGCACCAATGCCGCCAAGTCGGCTCGCGCGGTAGGACGCACGAAAAGCCGACCTTCGATCGGGTGGGCCGCTACCCATTCGGCGACTCGTTGCTTCACGCGATCGACGTTCTGCTCGGGCATGACCTTGGCTGCGAGCTCCTCGGCCTCTTGCTCGAGCTGAATGGCCGTGGCGGTGACGCATGCCTGATGGTCCCCGAAAGCATCCTTGCCTTCGCCTTCGGTGAAGAGCGCGCGCTGCTGTCCCGCCAACGCCCAGAGCTCGAGCAGTCCCGCAAATGGGTCCTGATTGAATGCTGCTGCCCGGGCTTGCGGCGCCGTGTACATACGCCAAATAAGCGCGCGTTTTTGAATCTCCCAGTCTTGACTCTCTTCGATGATGTCCAGGGCGCACTTCGAGACCAGCTGACCGAAGCGCGATGCAAACTCGTAGTCGGCCGCCCGAAGCTCCGTGACGGAGACGTCCTCACTTGCCATGTCGGCCATCAGTGCCGGCTTCGCCGGGGCGCCCCCGCAGCCAATCCAAACGACGGAAAGCAGGACCGAGATAGTAGCTTTGAATGCGCGGGCGAGTGGCAAGCTAACTCCTCGTAGGAAACCGCCGACTGACGAGCGCGAGCCCGGCGATCAGCAAAGCAACGAGCCCGAGCGAGGTTCCCTCGTTTGCCCCGGGTGACGTGGCGCACTTGCCCTTGGAGCTTGCGCGGGTGGGCCTGCCAAGGTGCTTGAGGTCGGCCTTGGCTTGGTTGATGGGCTTGGTGAGGCTGCACAGGCTGACCCGCAATGGATCCGCCTTGCTGCGGTACGCGTACACCAAGTAGGTCGAGCCCTCGGCAAACGGATACCCACACACGGCGCCGTTCGACGCGGTGAGAACCGCGACTTCATCGCTCTCGATGCCCTTCCACGCACGTTTCACCGTCAGCGAAACCTCGAGACCGCGAAACTGGGTTGCCGTGTTTGGAGCGACCTTGGTAACCGTTCCTTCGAAGATCGCTTGCGACTGAGCTACCCCCTCCTCGAGAGATTGCTTCATGCAACTGCACGCTCGCGCCTCCCCGATCAGAGCGAAGGTCGCAACACCCGAAACCAGTAACGCCAGCCAACGCATAGTCCCTCTTGTAGCACGTGCGCTGACGGCCTCCGAAGGCGCTTTGACAGTGCTCGGGGTGGCGGCTAAATCAGCCGCCCGCTTGAGGGCAGGCCTCGGTCTGGTATTGAAATCTTGGGTTACGGGAGAGGTGGCCGAGTGGTCGAAGGCAGCCGCTTGCTAAGCGGCCGTACGGTGTAGAGCCGTACCGGGGGTTCGAATCCCTTCCTCTCCGCCAAAACGGAGCGCCGCTTGACGCTTCGAAGGGGCCCGCTACCGTGCGCGCCCCAGGGACTCATAGCTCAATTGGATAGAGCGCCGGTCTACGGAACCGGAGGTTGGAGGTTCGAGTCTTCCTGGGTCCGCCACGATTTATCGCCAGGGTTCGCCATCACTCAAGCTCTAGGATCCTGCCAATGCCCGGCGACCGATAAAGGGCGTTGTCCGGGTTGGTGCCCG
>JAPUKT010000108.1 GCA_027295555.1 Deltaproteobacteria bacterium | reverse complement strand
TCCCCGGGCTCAAGAAGGAGCAGGCTCGGAAGGACGTCATCGCCTATATCAAGCAGGAAACCGAGTGAGGTGACGCCGGGAACGTCGCTTCCGGCGATGGATCTGAAGGAGCACATTCGCGCCATCCCGGACTTTCCGAAGCCCGGCGTTCTCTTCTACGACATATCGACTCTTCTTTCGCATCCATCGGCCTGGCGCAGGACGGTGGTGCGGATGGCCGCCGCGCTCGACCCCCACGCACCCGATCTCTTGGCCGGCATCGAGTCGCGCGGCTTTCTCGTGGCCGCGCCCCTTGCCCTCGAGCTCGGCTGTGGCTTCATAATGGTGCGCAAGCGCGGCAAGCTGCCGGGCGATACCGTCGCCTATGAATACGCGCTGGAATACGGCTCCGATGCGGTCGAGATTCAGTCGGACGCGATCGCGCCCGGGCAACGCGTTGCGGTGATCGATGACCTGCTTGCGACCGGGGGGACCGCCGCGGCGACGGTGGCGCTCCTGCGCCAACGGCAGGCTGAGGTCGTCGGTTGCGCCTTCATCATCGAGCTCGCCGGTCTCAACGGGCGCGCCAAACTCGACGTGCCGGTCAGCTCCCTCGTTTCCTATGCGGGTTAGCGGCGTCGGCTGCTGTTCGCGTTCCCCAACTCCATACCGGTTGGCCGAGCGCTGGTCGTGATGGCGGGGCCGGCTTCGCGGGGCCCGCGCTCCGGGGGTCTGACGATCGGAGCGTCGCTTCTTGTCGGTATGCGCGGAGTGGGCTTAGGCCGATCGCCCTGTGCGCGACGCCCTTTTCTGTGCGCGTGCCGGTGCCGGGGATGCGCTCGCTTCCATGACCTCGCGCAATTTTTCGGCAAGTTGTGACTTGCGGTAGGGCTTCGAAATGAGATGGATGCCTTCGTCGGTGCCGTCCAATGGAAGCACGTTCGCCGTATAGCCCGAGGTGTAAAGCACCTTGAGGTCCGGATAGAGCCGTTGGGCCTCCTTCGCCAGATCCGCGCCGCTCATCCCTTGCGGCAGCACGACATCGGTAAACAAAAGGTCGATCTTCTCACCTCGCTCGAGTATCGCGCAGGCCTGAGGGCCGTCTTCGGCCTCGAGCACGGCGTAACCGAGATTGGTAAGAAGATTGCAGGCGAGGTTCCGCATCTCGGGGTCGTCCTCGACGACCAGGACGATTTCGCCTTTACCGCGCCGTTCCGCAGCACTCGACCGAGGTCGCTCCTCCTGCGCCGGGGTCTCGTTCGCCTTCGGAAAGTAGAGTGAGACAGTTGTTCCTTGATCGACCTTGCTGTCGATCTGGATGTGTCCGCCCGACTGCTTCACGAAGCCATAGACGATGCTCAGGCCCAGGCCGCTGCCACGGCCCACCTCTTTTGTCGTAAAGAACGGCTCATAGCCCCGTTCGATCACCTCGGGCCGCATGCCGAGCCCCGTGTCCTTGATGGTCAGGCGGACATACGATCCCGCCTTCCAGTCATCTTCTGCACTGGCGATGTCCTCACCAATCTCAACATTGCTCGTTTCGATGGTGAGCTGGCCGCCGTCGGGCATGGCGTCGCGCGCGTTGACGGCGAGGTTGAGGATCGCGGACTCGGTTTGATTGGGGTCGATCTTGGCCGACCAGAGATCAGCCGCCAGGCTGGTGTGGATGTGGATGGTTTCACCCAGTGCGCGGCCGAGCATGTCCGTCATGTTGGATACGAGGCGGTTGAAATCCATGACCTCAGGCTGCAAGGGTTGCTTGCGCGAGAAGGCGAGAAGCCGCTTCGTGAGATCCGCGCCGCGCCATGCGGCTCGCATCGCGGCCTGCACGAGCTTGTGCGAGTGGGGCTCTCGCTCGAGCCGCTCGTTCAGGAGCTCCAGGTCTCCGAGCACGACCGCCAGGATGTTGTTGAAGTCGTGGGCCACGCCGCCCGTGAGTTGCCCGATGGCCTCCATCTTCTGGGCGTGCGTCAGCTGTTCGGCGAAGCGTTTACGCTCGGTAATGTCCCGGAAGACTCCCACGATGCCCCGGATCCGGCCGCTGCCGTCCCGATAGACGCTTCGCGTCGCCACCAGGGTTCGGAGCTCGCCGTTGATTTCGATCTCGCGCTCAAGCGTCTTCGTGCGCTGGGAATCGAGCACGATGCGATCGGTTTCCGAGAGGTCGTCGGCGATGTCGGGTGGGAAGATATCGGAGTCCGTCGTGCCGACGATGGCCTCGACCGGTTTGCCGAGCATGGCGAGGGCGGCCGAATTGACCATCGTGTATCTGCCTTTCCGATCTTTCACGAACACGGCATCCGAAATGCCCTCGAGGACCGCCCGCAGGGTGGCCTCGCTGTTGTGAAGCGCCTCTTCGGCTTTTCGCCGATCGGTGATGTCGACGAGCACGGCGAGCGACGAGGCGAGCTGTCCGTCGTCACCCCACTGGCCGATTTCGGAGAGCAGAACGTGCATGATCTCGCCGTTCTTTTTGACGAATTGGAAGGGAACGTTACGGGTAAAGCCCATACGCAGAAAGGCGGGACGAACCTTTTCGGCGGCATAATGGCGCGACTCCTCGGTAAAGAAATCGGTAACCGGCCGTCCGATGACGTCGCTCCGATCGTACCCCAACACGCGCAGCCAATAGTTGCTTGCCCCGATCATCCGTCCTTCGCGGTCGATCGAATAAAGCATCGCGGGGGTTTCGTTG
>JAPUKT010000107.1 GCA_027295555.1 Deltaproteobacteria bacterium | reverse complement strand
TGTGTGTCGCTGTCGTCGTCGGCGACTTGCTCTGCGACGCCGCGCTTGAACTGCTCGAACACGGTTTCGACGTCGATCATCTGGGCGCCTTCGGCGACCGGTGCGATTTCGGCAACCTCTGCAAGCCCTTCCGCGAGCTTCCCTGCAAAGTCGAAACCCTCGTCACCCGGCTCGAGCTCCTGATACTCGAGCTCGTAGTCCGGCCCGTCGTCGAATGCGTCGTCCGAGGCCAATCCGGCGGGTTCAGCGACTGGGACCGACGACAAGATGGGTTGAGCAACCGTTGACACGCCTGACGATGCGTCTGCCAGTTCCTCGATCTCGCGTGCCTTTTCGATCACGAGCGCATGATTTGGAAGCGTGACCTGTAGCTCGCTCACGACCGCCCGGGCCTGATCGAAAAGGCCCCCTCCCAGGTACGCGTCTGAGAGCTCGAGCGTGCGTTCCATCAAGCTGGGCGCGATCACGGCTGAGGTCGATGTCACCGAAGTGCTGACGAGCGGCAACGCTTGGAACTGTGCGTAGGTCATGGGATCGAGGGTCGGCAGAGGAATGACTCGGCCGCCTGAGGACGGTGGTGCGAGGGGCGCCGAGTCGCCCGCGTCCATCGATGGAACAGTCCCGAGGAAGCTTTCTTCCTCGACCTCTTCCTCGAGGTACATGATTCCCGAGGCGCCGCCCATGTCCGAGGCGCCGCTCAGGGCAGATGGACTACTCAGTTGCGACGACGTGCTCACACCCGAAGTCGCGCCGAGCTCAGACACGGAAACCGACACCGACTCGATGGGTTCGGGCGGCACCCGCAGGGCGGACTCCGCCGGTATGGAATGCTGCCCTGAGGCCGACGCGGTCTTTTGGAGCGCGCTTCGGGCGTCTTTGTCGTTCGGATTGAGCTCGAGAATCCTGCACAGGGCGCTCATTCGCTCCTGCGGGCGCTGTGCCTCCCGGTGGATGCGCGCGATTTCCCGATAGACGCTGATCGCCTTGTCGGTCTGCGAGAGCATCAAGAACGCTTCGGCAAGCAGCGAAAGCGTCGACACGTCGCCCGGGTCTGCCTTGAAGCAGGTCTGCAGCTTCGTGAGCGCACGTTTCGGGTCGCGCCTAGCGATGTACGTTTCGGCGAGCTCTTTCGCCACGCGAACGTCATTGCCGCGGTGGTAGAGGAGTCGCTCCGCAACCTTGATGTAGTCGTCGAGGCGACCTTGAGCCCGCAGCAGGAATGCCCCCTGCTCGAATTCATCGGCGGCGGCCTGCGTTCGTCCCGCGCGCGAGAGCGCTTCGGCGTACTTGATGCGAACCGGAATGTGCTCCGGATCGAGGTCGACTATCTTGCCAAGCATCTCGAACGCCCTGTCGGTGTCGCCCGCGCGCATGAAGGCATTGGCGACATCCTCGAACGCGCTCATCGCGTCGCTGATCAGCTGGAGCTGCTCGTACATCTCGCCGAGACGCACTTGCGCGTCGAGCCGCGCAGGGTCGAGCTTCAAAATCTGCTTGTAGACCGCGATCGCCTTCAGGAAAAAGCCCTGTTGCGCGTAGTGCTCGGCAACCCTCTCGTAGGTCTCGATCGCCGAGCCTCGGTCGCCCTTGCGCACATAGAGGTCGCCGATCTTCAGCAACGAGCGAACGTCGCGCTTGTCGGCATCGACCAGCTTTTGGTACTGGGCAATCGCCTTGTCGTATTGGCCGCGGGCCTGGTACTTCCTGGCCCCATCCAGAACCTTATTCCGATTGATGCTCAACGCCCTCGCTCAGCCCCCATGCGTTCAGTACACCCACACAAGTCTACTAATGCCGCACCCACACGGTCAATACGAGCTAAGGGGAAAGCTCGTCCAGAAAACGTGTCGAAAGCCGACCCTCTTCAAAAGCGGGGTGCTCGAGAACGCGCCGATGCAAGGGGATGTTGGTGCGAATCCCCCTGATGATGGTCTCGGCGAGCGCTCGCCGCATCTTCGCGATCGCGTGGGCGCGTGTCGGGCCATGTACGATGAGCTTGGCGATCAGCGGGTCGTAGTGAGGGGGCACACGCCAGCCGCCATAGACCCCGCTGTCGACTCGGACGCCCGCACCGCCAGCCATGTGGAACTCGGTGATCGTCCCTGGTGACGGCACGAAGGTGTCCGGATCCTCGGCGTAGATGCGGCACTCGATGGCGTGTCCGCGTGGCGCGAGGTTGGGCGCAGGAAGCTCGATCGGTAGCCCTTCGGCGATTCGGATCTGCTCTGCGACGAGGTCGACCCCCATGACGAGCTCGGTGAGTGGGTGCTCGACCTGAATCCGGGGGTTCATCTCGAGGAAGCTGAGCTTCCCCTTTTCGTCCATGAGAAACTCTAGCGTCCCCGCCGAAAGGTAGCCGGTTTCCTTCATCGCACGGCGGATGGTGGCGGCCATGTCGTTGCGGAGCTCGTCCGACACCGCAACGCTCGGGGCTTCCTCGATGATCTTCTGATGGCGCCGCTGGATCGAGCACTCTCGCTCGCCGAGCACTTGGATGTTCCCATGCTCGTCACCCAGGATCTGAAATTCGATGTGCCGCGGTCGTTCGATGAGCTTCTCGAAGTAGAGTGCCTCGTTGCCAAACGCAGCGCGAGCCTCTGCCCTTGCCGTTTCGAACACCGAGCGGAGTGCCTCTTCCGTTTCTATGACGTGCATGCCGCGGCCGCCACCGCCGCCCGAGGCCTTGAGCAGGACGGGAAAGCCGAGCGTCGAAGCCTTCTCGACCGCGTCGTCTACGGTCGCGTGACTCCAGCCACGCGGTGGGAGCATTCTTCGCTGCC
>JAPUKT010000106.1 GCA_027295555.1 Deltaproteobacteria bacterium | reverse complement strand
CGGGCGGATCATGCAGGTTCCCAACGGCAAGGTGTTGCGGGAACGCACAGCCAGCTTTACGCGCGGATTCGAATACATTTGGCACGAGATCCCGGTTCTGATCACATTCGAGAGCGATTGGAAGGTAGCGAAGAGGATCCTCGAAGAGATCATCGGCGCAGAAGCTTTCATGGTCGGCGAAGAGGCGGCGCGTCAGGTCCGCCAAGCAGCCTTGCGTTACTTGATCTATGCTGGGAAGACGACGCCGATCGTATACACATCGGTTCGTGACAGCGGGATCCTATTGACGATCCGCTACATGACCAAGCCAAAGACGCGCCGCGGGACCGAGCAGGAGATCTGGGAACAGATCCTCGACCGGTTCGTGGAGAACGATGACATCACGCTGGCGTACCCGACCGTTCGGTACTACGAGAAGTAGGTGGACGGGGTCAGCGACAGCGACGGTGCCAGCGACGGTGTCCTGACCGATACCGAGCCTCGCCTTGCCTATCGGGTCTTCGGGGAGCGTGGGGCGCCCGTCTTGTTCGTGATGGGCTTTGGGATGCGGGGGGGCGTTTGGGGGCCCCAGGTCGATGAGCTGCAACGTGACTATCTATGCTGTCACTACGACCATCTCGGTGTGGGCGACAGCGAGCGAGGCCCGCTCTTTCCGACGATTCGGTCGATGGCTGGCGACGCGCTTCGAATCATGGATGACCTCTCGTGGGACAGCGTGCACGTCGTCGGCGTGTCGATGGGAGGAATGATCGCGCAGGAGATCGCCTTGTCCGCGCCGGATCGGTGTCGGACCCTCACCCTGGTCGCCACGCACGGAGGCGCACCGGCTGCGTCGCTTCCGACACCCGAGGGCACGTGGCTCTTCGCTCGGGGTCTCTTCGGGGGTCAGGAGGCGCGGTTGCGGTCGCTGCCCCAACTCTTGTATCCGGACGAATATCTGAAAAAGGTTGACCGAATCGCGTTCGACGCCCACATGGGCGAGCGCCTCGGAAAGCGCGCTTCGTTGCGAACGGTGAACGGGCAGCTCTTGGCCGTGTGGAGACACCGCGCCGAGCGTCGGCTATCTCAGATTCGACTGCCGACCCTCTTGGTGCGTCCCGGTAAAGACATCTTGGTTCGGCCCGCACAAACCGATCGGCTGGCCAGGCGGATTCCACACGCGGAAGTACTGCGCTTCGATGACGCGGGACACGGCGTCACGTTCCAAAAGGCCGCGCCCTTGAACGCGGCCCTTCGCGAGCACTTCGCACGCGGCGACGTCTAGAACGCGGCGCTCAGCGTCAGTGACAGCGCAACGTCGTTGGGGTAGCGTGTTGGCTCATGAGGCAGGCTTGCTTTCTTACCATTTGTCTGGCGACCCTTTCCTTTGGGTGCGGTGACGACGGCACGTCCTCGACAAAGCACGTCCTCGTGATTGGCCTCGATGGCGTTCGCGCGGATGCCCTCCGGGAGGCCTCTACGCCGAATATCGACGCCCTCATCGCTGAAGGGGCGGTCAGTTACGACGCGTTTGCCGGGGGTGAGCTTGGTGCTTCGACCGAGCAGCCAACGTGGAGCGGCCCCGGATGGAGCAGCATTCTCACCGGCGTGTGGATCGACAAGCATGGAGTCGACTTCAACCTTTTCGAGGGTTCGCGGTTCGACGAGTATCCACATTTCTTTCGACGCATCCGAGAGCAGCAGGCAGACGCGTATCTATCGTCATTCGTGACCTGGGGTCCGATCAACGAGTACATCGTGGCCCCCGGGGACGCGGACGAGGAGTTTTCGCCCGAGGCCGAGAGCTCCGCCGAAGGCGACGCGATGGTCACGGATGCGGTTGTGGCCCATCTTGCCATCCAGACACCTGATGTCGTCTTCGTCCAGCTCGATAACCCCGACGCCCAAGGGCACCCCCACGGCTTCTCCCCGATGGCGCCGGAGTATGTGCAGTCGCTCGAGATCGTCGATACGCAGATCGGCCGAGTCCTCGATGCCGTCCGTGCTCGGCCTACGTATGGCCATGAAGACTGGCTCGTCGTGGTCACGAGTGACCACGGCGGACTCGAGTCCGGCGGTCTAGCGGCTCATGGCGGTCAGAGTGCTGAAGAGCGGACGATCCCATTCATCGCTTTCGGTGGAGCGACTCGGAGAGGGGCGACCATTTCACCGGGACCCGGGCACACCGCCGTCCCGCCGACCGTGCTTCGGCACCTGGGCATCGCCATCGACGCTTCCTGGGGATGGGAGAGCGAACCTTTCGGTTTTTGATATCAAGGAGCAGTCATGCCGGGGGATCTTAGATTCGAGATCATCGAACACGGAAGCGAGACCTATCTAGTTGGCGTGCGCCTTCGTGACGAGATGCTTCGGAACCCGATGGGCGTAGTGACGGCAGAAGAAGACATGGCCACCGAGCGCGCTCTGATCCACGTCGCCGGATTCGTGGGTGACGCGCTCTGCGCCACCTGTGTCCTGGTTCCAGAAGGCCGGGCCGTGCGAATGAAGCGGGTCGCCGTCGCCCCGTCGTTTCAAAACGAAGGAATCGGCACCGCGATGCTCCGATTCTGCGAGGCACACGCGAAAGGGATGGGAGCCACCAAGTTCTACGCACACGCGCGGGAGACTGCCGTTCGGTTCTACGAGAAGGCCGGGTACGTCGGTGAGGGTGACTATTTCGACGAGGTCGGAATTCCTCACTTGGTCGTGCGTAAGGCGCTCTGACTTGCGGCTGCTGGCTCATCTTCAGCCTGAGCTCCAGCCGGGGTAGGGCCCCTGCTACTTCGCAGCGTGCGCCGGCGTGCGGACAGCTTGGTGCGGAGCCCGACTTCGTGTCACTGATATAGGTATGAATCTCACCTTCACTGAGGAAGAAGAAACGTTTCGTCGGGAGGTTCGCGCCTGGATAGAGGAGGCGATGCCGGAGGAAATGCGTGAAAAGGCGAACGGGGAGGGGCACTTCGCCCCGGAAGACTCCGCCGAATGGCACCGGATCCTCTACAAGAAGGGTTGGGTGGCACCCCATTGGCCGAAGGAGGTTGGGGGCACCGGTTGGGATGCCGCGCGGCGTTTCATTTTCAACGAGGAGATGGAGATGGCCGGGGCGCCGGGGCTCTCGGTGTTTGGCCTCTCGATGGTCGCTCCGCTCATCATCGACTTCGGCACCGACGCTCAGAAAGAGCGGTTCCTGCCGAAGATCCTCAGCGCGGAAGAGTTCTGGTGCCAGGGGTACTCCGAGCCAAACTCGGGGAGTGACCTCGCGTCGCTGCGGACGACCGCTGAGGACGCAGGGGACCACTTCATCGTCAACGGTCAGAAAACCTGGACGAGTTACGCACAGTATGCCGACTGGATCTTCTGCCTCGTTCGCACCGACCCCTCCGCGAAGAAGCAGGCGGGGATCACATTCCTGTTGATCGACCTCAAAAGCCCGGGCGTCGAGGTGAAGCCCATGCTGACGCTCGGTCACACCCCGGCGTTCTGCGACACATTCTTCGAGAACGTGAAGGTGCCGAAGGAGAATGTCGTCGGTGGTATCAACAACGGCTGGACGATGGCCAAGGCGCTCCTCGGCCACGAGCGGACGCTTCTCGCGATGATCGGGCCCTCACGGCACACTCTGCAGAAGCTCAAGCGGATCGCGGCCACCAAGACGGTCAACGGACGCCCCATGCTCGAAGACCCGGTGTGGCGCGCCAAGATCGCGCGCCTCGAGATGCGCTTCCGTGCGCACCTGATGGTCAGCTACCGCGCGCTCGCCGAGCAGCAGAAAGGTCGCGTGCCTGGTCCGGAGTCCTCGATCCTGAAGCTCGTCGGCACCGAGCTCATCCAGGAGATCACCGAGCTCTGCATGGAAGTCATGGGTGAGAATTCGCTCACTTGGTACAACCACGGCGTGGTCCCGGCGGTCGAGGAATCGATCGGGCCTTACTTCTGTTACGAACGCGCCGCAACGATTTACGGCGGCTCCAACGAGATTCAACGCAACGTCATCGCGAAGATGATCCTACATCTGCCGAGCAGCTGAGTACCGGCACCGACCTAGGAGAGATTCCCAGATGGATTTCGAGCTCGATCAAGATCAGCAAATGCTTGCCAAGACGGTAGCGGATTTCGCGAAGAACGAGTCCCCCGTCGCGCGCTTTCGTAAGCTTCGCGACGACGACATCGGTTACGACCCAGCAGTCTGGAAGACCATGGGCGAGCTTGGGTGGCTGGGTGTTCCGTTCCCCGAGTCCGTGGGTGGCTTTGGCGCCAGCTTCACCGAGTGTGCAGTAGTTCTAGAGAACCTTGCCACCACCCTCGTGCCCGAGCCGTACCTCGCCTCGGTGGTTCTCGGCGGGCTGTCCTTGCTACGGGCAGGCAACGAAGCGCAGCATACCGCCTACCTCGCCCCGATGATCGAGGGAGAGACGACCCTCGCGCTCGCGTACTCGGAGGCGCAGAGTCGGTACGACGTGACCGCCATCGAGACCACCGCCGCCCCCGATGGCGCCGGCTACAAGATCTCGGGCGACAAGACGTGGGTGCTCAAC
>JAPUKT010000105.1 GCA_027295555.1 Deltaproteobacteria bacterium | reverse complement strand
CGAGCTCGAAGTTGCTCGTGTCGACGTGCTTCTCGAGGGCTTCACGAAGCGCCTGCTCCCGAGCTAGAGAGCGCACGGTTCCACGAACGCGATAGCCGTTTTGAAGAAGCTCCCGGACGCAGTGCAACCCGATGAACCCCGAGGCACCAGTGACGAGCACAGTAGTCTGGGAAGGTAGGTGTGAGGTCATGGCCTTTTACGCGAAGTCGCGTTCCATCCGCTCTTGGTCTTCCTTGCAGCGAATGCAGAGCTCGGTTTCGGGGCGGGCTTCGAGGCGTTTGACGCTGATCGGCTCTTCGCAGTCCTCGCAGATGCCGAAGACGTCTTCGTCTAGCTTCTTCAAAGCTTTCTCGATCTTCTGAAGGAAGACTCGTTCGCGGCCGCGGAGACGGAACGTGAAGGACTGCATGTACTCGCTCGAGGCGAGGTCCATCTCGTCCGGAAGCTCAGAGGCATCGAGGGTCATGTCTTGGGCCATGGTCTCGCGCGCTCGCCGAACCACGGCGTCCCGCTTCTCTTCCAGGATCACGCGAAACCGCTTGAGCTGGCTCTTCTTCATGGTTGTGGCCCCCTTTGGAGGAGCCGGAGCATAATGATCGCGCCTCAGGAGTCAATAAGCCAACATGCAAGGATCTGAAATTGTTGTGGAAGCGGCCTAGCTGACCGAGTCGAAAAACGAGTGAGGCCCCCGCAAGCCCGACCCCCACAGGATCGTGTCGACCTGGTCTCCGGCGTTGAAGTCACCCCGGTCGCTGGGCAAGATCACCAGCGCATTGACCCCCACGAAAGAGGGCAAGGACCCCGAGCCCTGGAGCTTGTGCAGAGACACGTGGATTTCGTCTCCGTGCCGGGTGGCCACCCCTCGAGCGATTTCGACCCGGCCCGGGCGCCGGTGATAGGCGTGCTGGAGACGTGCGACGAGGGGCTGCGGGTGAGGTTCTCGGTCGCCGAGCATCTGGCGGAGGCACGGCGCGACCAAGACCTCGAAGGTCACCATGGCGCTGATCGGGTTGCCTGGAAGACCGATGACAGGCTTCCCGTGGTGCTGCGCGAAGGCCAGGGGTTTTCCCGGCTTGATGCGAACTTTCCAAAACTCGGGGTCGATGCCCAAGTGCTGGAACGCTTCGTGAACGAGGTCGTACGCACCCACCGACACCCCGCCAATCGTGATGACGACGTCGGCCTCGAGTGCTCTTCGGAGGGCGGCTTCGATCGAGGGCAGGTCATCGCGCGCAGCAGGAAGCGGGTCGGGAATCGCGCCGAGGAGGCCGAGCATTTCGCCGAGCACGTAGACGTTCGAGTTGATGATCTTCCCGGGTGCAAGCTCCTCCCCGAGGGTCTCGAGCTCGTCGCCCGTCGAAAGCAGTGCGACCCGGGGCTGGCGGTACACGCGCATGCGAGCGACGTTCTGGCTTGCCAGCAACCCTATCTCTCCGGGCCACAATCGGTCGCCTTGACGGAGAATCGTCTCCCCGCGTCGAACGTCGCTTCCCCGTGCGCGGACGTGCCGCCCCACCGTCGAGGCCTCGAAGATGTCCACTTCTTCGCCGTCTCGCTTGGTGTCTTCTTGGATGACGACCGCGTCGGCCCCCGGGGGCATCGTGGCGCCCGTGAAGATTCGGCAGACGGTTCCAGGCTCGAGCTCCGACGGAATGTCTCCGCCTGTGCGCGACTCGCTGCTGACTCGCAGCCGTACCGGGATGTCGGTCGAAGCCGAGGCGACCACGGCCGCACGCACGGCGTAACCGTCCATGGCGCTGTTGTCGAAGGCTGGAGAATCGAGGTCTGCGACGATATCCGACGCGAGGTAGCGCCCTGCGGCCCGGGTCAATGGAACCTCCTCTTCGCCCAGGGTCGGGAAGGCGGGAAGCATCGATTGCAGAGCCTCGGCGATCGATCGCATCGCCGCGGAGCGTAGCACGCCTGATCGATCGCCGGTCAGGCCGGGCAGACGCGGTTCCGTCCAGACCGCTTCGCCCCGTAGAGCTTTCGATCGGCATCCCCCAAGAAATCGTTGCACCGCCAATCGGCCTGGAGCTGGGACACCCCACACGAAATCGTAACTTCAATCTCTTCGTCCTCGAACGCGAAGGCTTCGTCCTGAACCATCTGCCGAAGCTGGTCCGCGATCAAAATGCCGCCGCTGAGCTTCGTCTCGGGAAGCACGATGGCGAACTCGTCACCGCCATACCGCGCGATGACGTCGTCGGGTCGCACGCGGCTTTTCACGAGCTGCGCGACTTCCTTCAGCACGTGATCTCCGGCCAAATGGCCGAAGGTGTCGTTGACGTCTTTGAAGTGGTCGATGTCGAGCATCACCAGGGTGAGCGGGCGACCGTGTCGAGTCGCGCGCGACAGCTCGCGTTCCAGTTGTTCGATGAGATAGCGCTTGTTGTGGACGCTCGTGAGCCCATCCATGATGGTCATGCGATAGATCGTCTCGTGGTACTGGGACTCGAGGTCGCTTCCACTCAAGAACTTCAAGATGGTGTCGCCGATCTTGATCTGGTCCCCACGACGAAGGGCGTGGTCGTGCACGAGATCGTCATTGACGTAGGTCCCGTTGGTGGAGTTCATGTCGACCAGGAAGTAACCTCCGTTTCGGACTTCCACCCGTGCATGCCGCCGGGACACGCTGTCGTTGTCGAGGACGATGGTGTTCTCGCTCCCGCGCCCTAACTTGACCGACCCGTCTGCCAACGAGAAGCGCTTCCCTAGCTCCCTCGAGTTCACCGTGTAGATGATCACCAGGCAGTCCTGGCCGTCTCCCGCCTTGATGCGGACGTCGGGGTAGGGCGTGACCCTGGTTTTGATTTCACTGCGCACGGGAGTCAGCGGACCGCGAAGGTTTTTAGGGCGTTCCCGCCTATCTACTAGGGTAGAAAGAGCCTCTTTGACAGTCAATAGCGGTGGATGAACCGCATGTTGCGCTGATTGATCCACACGTGCGCAAGCACGGAGCCCCAAAGCACGCCCGTCAGCTCGAATATCGCGCCAAGAAGGACGCCCATGACGAATGCCCACACCGCCCATGCCACGAACACGCGCTTGGGACCTACATGCACCGCGCCGAAAATTAGAGAGGTAAGCCACAACCCGAGCACGGGTTGCATCGCACCACGAAAGAAGAGCTCTTCCGCAAGTCCAGAAGAAAGCGCGAGCCACGTGATCTGTCTCGGCGAGAGCTCGCCGACAATCGAGCTGAGCTCACGATGAAGCTCGCGGGCCCACTGCATGCGCGCGACGAGCTGGCGCGTCAGTGCAACCACCGCGAGGCCGAGCGCAAACCCGAGCATGAGGGAGACCAGGAGTCGCCTCGGGTATCCGCCGTTCATCCAAGCCACGCCCAGCTCCCAGGCATACCGGCGGCCGCCCAACCACGCCCAAACCACGGCAAGCACGGTCAGTGGAGCATAGACGATCGCCGCGAGGGTCGTGATTCGAGCATGCGATGGCAAGGTCGAGCGGGATGTATCAAAGTGGCGATCGAGCGGCAATGGGAAGCAGCCACGCATTTGACACGCCCGTGAGTGGCAGAGTACTAGCCAGGGTCATACGCTCATGAGCGGTCAGCCTGGCGAAGACGTCGCGAAGGTCCTCGTGGTGGACGACGAGGTAGTAATCCGTGAGATCCTCGCGGACTTTCTCACCATGGAGGGGTTCCACGTGCGCACCGCGGAGGACGGCGGAGCCGCGCTGGTGGAGCTGTCGCGAGACCGGTTTGATCTCGTCTTGAGCGACCTGAAGATGCCCAACATGGGCGGGCTCGAGCTGCTCAGCGCGATCCGCAAACACACCCCTCACGTGGTCACGATCATCATGACGGGGTTCGGCACGGTCGAGACCGCCATCGAAGCGATGAAGCAAGGTGCCTACGACTACGTGCTCAAGCCCTTCAAGGTGGAAGAGGTGGTGCACACGATTCGGCGAGCCCTCGAAAAGCAGCGTCTCGAAGCCGAAAACTTTCGCCTGAAAGAGGCGCTTTCGCTCTACAAGGTCAGCGAGGCGATCGCCGCCAGCTTATCGCTGGAACAAGTGGTTCAAACCCTGAGCCGCGCCGCGATCGACGAGGTCGATTCCGACATGGTGTTCGTACTTCTGAGCGACGGTGGCGGAAGCTTTTATCGGCGCACGACCGAGCTCGGCCCGAACTTTCGCCTGCGGCGTGAATCAGACGAGCTGAGCATCCCGGCCCTAGCCGAGCACTTCAGACACGCGCCAGCCCTCCTCGAGCACGGCGAGCGTGCGTGGCGCTTCTTCGAAAAGGTGGGCGAGGAGCCGCTGCCGCAGTCCTTAGCCGTCGCGCGGCTGACGGCGAGGGGAGAGACGATCGGCTTCCTTTCCGCCGTGAGCTACACGGCGGGCAAGCGGTTCGATGAAGGACAGCGAAAGCTCCTGCACATGACGGCTGATCGGGCCTCTGCCGCGATCGAGAACGCCCGCCTCTACGAGGACCTCCAGGCTACCTTCAAGCAGACCATCCGGGGCCTAGCCAGCGCGATCGACAAAATGGACCGCTACACAGCCGGACACTCGGCCCGGGTGGCCGCCTACTCCCAGATCCTGGCCATCAAGCTCGGCCTCGACGACGAGCAGATCGAAATCGTGCGCCAGTCGGCCCTGATGCACGACATCGGTAAGATCGGCTGCGTCATAAACCTCAACAAGCCCGGAAAGCTCTCCCACGAGGAGTACGAAATTTTCAAGGAACATCCAGAGCATGGGCGCGATATCTTGCGGCCGATCGAGTTTTTGCATCCGCTGATTCCCGGGGTGCATCTGCACCACGAACGATGGGATGGGCTTGGCTATCCACTCGGGGTCAAGGGTAACGACGTGCCGCTGATCGCGCGGATCATCGCCGTCGCCGATACCTACGACGCGATGACCAGCGACCGGGCATACCGCAAAGCGCTCTCCCACGAGATCGCGATTTCCGAGATCAGTCGTTGCGGCGGCACGCAGTTCGACCCCGAGCTGGCCCAGGGCTTCCTCGAATCGATCGACGAGTTCCGCATCGATGGGCGCTCTCTCGAGGAGTTCCCCGACGTCAAAGAAACCCAGTCGGGTCTCATGGCGCCACGGACGTGATCGCGGCCGAGGGTGGCGCCGGCAACGCGAAGGCAGCGTCCCAGTGCCGTGAGCCTGCGGGCATTTTCCAATGGCGGGCGATGGGCCTTTGACCCGGAATCTCGAATCGCGTCATCAGTCTCATCGGGCCGGGTCGGACGCGTCTCAGGCGGCGGGGGGCGACCGTGACGAAGGTGAGGGTCTGGTCGGGGCCGATCGAGGGGTCCGAATAGTCGAGGTCATCTAGTCCGTCGGCCACGAGGCGCTTGATCGTCCTCGGGTTTCGAAACGAGTGCGTAGTGGTGACGAGCTCGTGGTGGTTGGTCGTCCAAGCGGTGGGTCCCGTCGTCAGTTGCCTGGGATTACCGAGCTGGTCGCAACCGAACAGGAGTGAGAGCAGCGCGCTGAGCGCCCACAGTCGCCCAGGGTTATTCCCGAGCGAGCCCCTAGGTCGACTCACGGCTTCGCTCCCGTGCCACGTCTTGCTCCGTCGCGACTCCCGGCACGGGAAGCTGGGCTTCCCCTTCTTCTTCCTTGTCCTGCCAGGGGTACTTGATGCGGTTGTGATAGGCGTTGCACAGGGTGTCCGTGAGCGTGCTCTGCAAGATGCGCAGGTCTTCCATCGTGAGCCCGCACTCGTCGAGCTGCCCCTGTCGCAGCTTCACGTTCATCACACGTTGGACGATCGCCTCGAACTTCTCGCGCGTCGGCTCGTCGACCGTGCGGGCGGCCGCCTCGATCGCGTCGATCAGCATCAGGATCGCGGTCTCTTTGGTCCGCGGCCTCATTCCCGCGTAACGAAACGCGGTATCGGAAAGGCCCTTCGGGTTCCCTTGCTCCAGGCATTTGTGCCAGAAGTACTCGATGACGCTCGTCCCATGGTGGGTGTAGGCGAACTCAACCACGGGCTCGGGAACGCCGCCCTCTCTCAAAATGCGGGCCCCTTCGACGACGTGCGCCATGATCGCATCCGCGCTGACCTCCGGTTCGAGGTCGTTGTGAGGCGTCGGTTCGCCGGGCAACAGGTTCTCGACGAAGTATTTCGGCTGAATCGTCTTGCCGAGGTCGTGGTAGTAGGCGCCGACACGGGTGAGCAACGCGTCAGCACCGATCGCCGCTGCCGCGCCCTCGGCGAGGTTGGCCATCGCGCGCGCGTGCTGCCAGGATCCGGGCGCCTCGCGAGCCATCTTGCGAAGGAGAGGGTGATCGACGTCGGTGAGCTCTTGCAGCCTTCCGCGTGCCACGACTCCGAGGGCCGCCGTGGCGACCCGCTGGAAGAGCACGGCGAACACACCAGCAATCATGCCGCCAGCGATCGTGGAAAGCAGCGTCGACTCGTTCAGCTTTGCCACGTCCCCGATCACGTCGATCTCGTCACCGACCGAAAGCGCCACGCTGATCAACACCAAGGCCGCAAAGAGCCCGGCCGCCGTCCCAGCTACCAGCATGTGAGTTGCATGCTTGCGATCATGAAAGAAGATCACAACGCCGAGGGTGATCGCCAGATAGGTGACCACGACCGGCATCGCGAAGTGCACGAACGATGAAGCGACCAGCGTGATCACCAAGCCCGACGCGATGGCCGTCCCCCGATCGAAATAGAGGGCAGCCCACAGGGGCACCGTCGCGAGCGGGAGCACGAACGGAGACAACCCCGTGAACAAGAGCAGCAGCTTGGCCCCGACACACGTCGCGCACACCAGCACCAGGAGACCGGCCTGCGTGCGCAGTAACGTCCCGCGACCGCCGGTGAATATTCGCAGGAACGCGAGGAAGATGTACGCGATGAGGAAGTAGCTGATCCACACACCGGACAAGGTCGACCGCTCTGGAGGTCGCCGCTCTCGCTCGAAGGCTCGCACGATGCGCTGCTCGTCGAGGTCGTCGACGACCTGTCCCCGTTCGACGAGCAAAGGCTTCGGAAGGCCTCGATGGCGACCCGCCTTGGCGTTCGGGAGATAGCTGCTCGGAATCCGAAGCGTGACCGGAGCGGGCTGCACCGGGTCTACACGGAGCGGCTCGAGCACCACCTCCACCTGGCTTGCCAGCGTCATGATCGACGCAAACACGGCGCTCAAGATCAAGCCTGAGGTGCGACCAGCGATGAGGCGTGTGCGGAGCATCGTGAGCGGAAGGGCCCGCCTAGGCGAACCCTAGTGAGCGGCCCCCTTGGATTCAAGTCTTTGCGAGTTTTCGTCGACCGGGAGGGCGCGTGGCTCACCCGGATGTCGACGATTCATGACCCGTCTTTTGATCAGTGCATCCTTCAGGCCGGGATCTCGCACGCCGCGATCTCGCGTGTCCTCGCGGCGTTGCAATTGCTTGATTCGATTCGAAGGCATTGGGACGGGCTCGCTTTGCCCCACCATCTCGTCCGGGGGGCCTTCGAACACGAGGATACCGAATCGACGCGGCACATGGAAATCGCTAATTCCGACGGGCGACCACGCGGCGGCCTGTTGGCGATCGCGCGTGAGATCCATGATATATAGGTTGGCGCGCCAGGTGTCGCCGGTCGCCGGAGGCAATGCCGGGCGGTTTTTCGAACTGAACGCCTGCCACGGGATCGCGATCTCGACGGTATAGCCCGCGTCGGGCTCGAGGTCGTCGATCACGCCGCGAGGGGATACCGCCGCACGCACCTTGCTGTCCCAATCGGTGTGCCCGAAAGGCTTGGGGACGCGGCGGGCGTCGTACCGGGTGTCGAACACGACGCCTCTAGGTGATACCTGAATCTCGAAATAGTTTTTGCCGCCACCGTCTGGGTCGATCATCAGCTCGACGCAGTCCTGCTTCCACAGATGATCGTCATGCTCGCGGTCACTCGCGCGTAGGAGTGCATCATTCACGTCGACGCCGACGTAGAGGTAGCGCTTGTCCCAGAGGAGCTTCGCCGAGGCCGTCACAGGAGCGACGCCGCCGCTTCGGGTCTCGACAAAAGGCGCGGTTGTATGGGCAAAGCTCCACACCAGATCGGTCAGCGATCCGTCGAGCTTCGGCGGCCGGCGAGTCTGCACGACGGCAAGCCTCGGAAGGCTGGATTGCTTCTTGTACTCGGCATCGGCTGGCGTCTTCACCGTGGGCCCGCGCGCCCGGTTGTCTCCGTCGGAGGGGCCCGATGCGATGGGGAAGCGCTCTCCTTCGCGCCAGAGTCCCACGTAGATCGTCGCCTCATCCGCTTCCCAATCCTCGGGCAGGTGAAGCTCTTGGGTGTCCTCCACGAACTGTCCAGCCTGCCACCGATCGGGCCCGTAGAGCCACCTCAGCGTGCCGTTGACGTCTTGATCAACCGTACGCGCAGGGTCGTCGCTCACGATGTGCGTGAACAGCTTCCAGTCGGCGCCTGGCGCCTCTTCGGTTTGCCAGTACCAAGTCACCCGAAGGCTTTCGCCGGGACGCCACTCGCCGGCGTCGAGGTCGTAGCCGAGCAGCCGGACCTTCTCGCCGAAGCGTACGTCGAGCTCGTGCTCGGGGGAGGGCGCTTCCTTGGAGAGATACGCTGCCACCGCCTCGCGCTGGGCGGGACTCAATGGGGCGACGTCAGTGGTGCATCCCATCGCCGAAGCGAGCGTGAGGACCAAGAGACGAGACGAAAATCGCATGGCAAGATCTAGCGTCTCGATTTTCGTCGCGACTTCTTCTGCATCTTACGCTTTGACTTCTACTTGCTCTTGTTGACGATTCGCCTCTCGGTGGGGTTCGCCCCAAAGCCCCCTTGCTCCGCGACTGCCGCCTGCAACAGCGAATCCGCAAGATTCGCCATCATCGGATTGCCCTCGAGGCCGCCGGTTTGAATTGCGTCGCGGAGCCGGTTCGCCCCCGCCAGCTGCTTCATCCCGGGGATCTTCGACAGCATCCCCGCCTGTGAGCCGATGCTGCCCATCATCTGGCGCATGAACGCGAAGCGTTGAAGGATCTCGGCGACCTGCCTTTCCGTCGTACCCGATCCTTTGGCGACACGAACCAGCCGCGACGGCTGCTTTTCGAATAGCTCGGCCTTGGCTCGCTCTTGGCGCGTCATCGAGCTGACGATGGCCTTGATCTGACCGATCTCTCGCTCGTCGACTTGGAAACCTTCGGGCACGCTGTCCGTGAAGAACGGGACCTTGTCGAGCATGTCCTGAAGCGGCCCCATGTTCTGCAGCATCTGAAGCTGGTCGAGAAAGTCATCGAGGGTGAATTGGCCGCGCAGCATGCGCCTTGCGTCTTCCTCGGCTTTCTTTTCGTCGACGACCTCTTCGAAGTCCTTCATCAGGCCGACGACATCGCCCATGCCGAGAATGCGGCTCGCCATGCCCTCGGCTCGGAACTCTTCGAGGCGGTCGAGCGTCTCGCCGGTACCGACGAACTTAACCGCAGTCCCGGTGACGTTCTTGATCGAAATCGCCGCACCGCCGCGCGCATCACCGTCGAGCTTGGTCAGGATCACGCCGCTCAACCCGAGTCGCTCGTGGAACGCCTTGGCGGTCTTGACCGAGTCTTGCCCCATCATCGCATCGACCACCAGGAAGACGTTCTGTGGCTCGACCGACGATCGAATCTCGGAGAGCTCCTGCATGAGGGGCTCGTCGATTGCGAGGCGGCCTGCGGTGTCGTAGATGACGGTGTCGCACTTCAAGCGCTTGGCCTCCGTGAGACCGCGCTTGCAGATCTCCACCGGCAGGCCGCCGGGAATCGAGAACACCGGAACGTCGATCTGCTCGCCGAGCACTTGCAGCTGCTCGATCGCGCCGGGCCGTGCGATGTCGGCGGCGACGAGGAGCGGCTTGCGCGCGTTGCTCACCTCGAGAAAACGGCCGAGCTTGGCCGCGGTGGTCGTCTTACCCGAACCTTGGAGGCCCACCATCATGATGCCCGTCGGCTTGGGCTTCTTGGCGAAGTCGACGGCCGCCCCCTCGAACGCCATCATCGACTCGAGCTCTTCTTGGCAGATCCTCACGAACTGCTCGGCGGGGCCGACTTTGATCTTGCGGCCTTGCGACTTGGCGGCCGTCTGGACCACCTGGCCGACGGCCTTTTCTTTCACCCGCGCGAGAAACGCCTTGGTCACCCCGAACTCGACATCGGCCTCGAGCAGTGACAGGCGCACGTCGCGGAGCGCTTGATCGATGTTCTCTTCGCTCAGCTCGGTCACGCCGGCCAAGCGGTCACGGGCCTTGCGA
>JAPUKT010000104.1 GCA_027295555.1 Deltaproteobacteria bacterium | reverse complement strand
GCTCGTCGGAAGGTCCAAGCTCAGGCTGGTCGACGTGCAAAGTCGACTCGCATGCGCTGGCTTGTTGAACGCCAAGCAGGCGGCGGGCCAGAACAAGCTTGCTGTCGACCTCGAGCTCTTCGAAGAGCTGATTACGTCGGTGCGCGAGCTCCACGGAGGATCGCTGTTGGTCATCTGCGGGATGATCGGCGGCATTCGCGACTACTCGTCCCGCTTCTCCCGTTTCGACGGCGATCGTGTGGACACCCTTCCGGGGCGCCGCGGCCAACGTCGATACTCCATTGAAGGGGTGGGGGAGGTTCGTTTCGAGGTGGACGCCGACGCTCGCCATCTACCCGTGGCTTTGGCGTCGATTGTCGGCAAGTACGTCCGCGAGATCTGCATGCTTCGGATCGGCGAGTTCTATCGCCGCGCCGTCCCGGGGTTGCGGCTCGCGAGCGGCTATCACGACTCGGTGACCAGTCGGTTCATCGAGGAGACGCGACCTTCACGCCGCCAATTAGGGATCGTGGGCGATTGCTTTCGGCGTCACGCATGACGTCTATGATAGAAAGCTCCCATGGGCGAACGTGATTCGGTACCCCGGTGGGTCCTCTGGCTCGTTGCGTGGGCGGCCGCAAGCTGGCTCCTCTACACGCTCCGCGGAGTGCTTGCGCCGGTCTTCTTCGCGTTTCTGATCGCGTACATGCTCGACCCGCTCGTCGACCGCGTCGAGCAGATGCCGCTTCTGCGAAACACCTCGATCGCGCGTGGCGTCGGGATTGCGGTCCTCTTGGTGGGCGTCTTCGCCGTGACCGCCGTGCTTCTGCTCATCGTCGCGCCCATGGTGTTCGAGCAGATCTCGAGCTTTGTGAAGGGGCTTCCCGCGTTGCTCGAACGAAGTCGGACCGAATGGGAACCAATCCTCGCCGAGTACGGGCTCACGATGCCCACGTCGGTCGCCAAAGCCCTCGAGGATTTGCACCTCGACGTCCAAGAGGTCGTCGCGAAGAGCTACACGCCGGTCTCGGCGGCGGTGAAATGGCTTCTCGGCGGCACCGCTTCTGCTGTGGGCGCCATGCTTGCCGCGCTGATCGTGCCGATCTTCGCCTTCTATCTCACGTACGACTTCGACAACATCGTGGCGAGGACCGCCAAGCTCGTCCCGCCTCGCTACCGATCGGAGACGTACTCGTTCTTTCGCGATATCGACACGGTATTGGGTCAGTTCTTCCGGGGTCAGTTCACGGTGATGGCGATTCTCGCCGTTCTCTACAGCCTCGGCTACGGGTTGATCGGCGTTCCGCTCGCGCTTCCGATCGGGATCATGGCAGGCCTTCTTTCGTTCATTCCGTACGTCGGCAGTCTTACGGCGTTGGGCGCAGCGTTGCTCATGACCGTGCTCGATTGGCAGAGCTGGACGCAAGTGCTCTGGGTCGTGGGCGTCCACTTCACGATTCAAGGCCTCGAGGGTTTCGTGATCACACCGAAGATCATGGGTGACACCGTCGGGATATCCGCCATCGCTGTCTTGTTCGCGCTGTTGATCGGTGGCGAGCTCCTCGGGTTCACGGGTGTCTTGCTAGCCGTCCCTGCGGCCGCAGTGGTCAAGGTCCTCATCGAGCGCATTGCCGTCCGGTATCGGAGCTCGGAGTTTTTCATCGGCCCGGGTGAGGCTTCTACGGACGCTTCGGAAGACCAGAAACGTCGAGAGTGAGGGTGATCAGAGCCCCATCGACCTCGATTTGCGCGGACCGCGCGATGTCGACCCAGTAGGGCTCGATGGTGTCCGGCGGCGACTCCATCCAGACTTCCATCAGCGCCACGTCGCGACGGGCGATGTCGGAGTCCTTGACGTCAAGCACCACCGTGATGGCCGTCGGGATCTCGGCCTCGGTGGTGAACCCGAGGCCTTCCACACCGGCTAGAGCCGAAGCTTGGTCGCTGACTGCGCCGATCCGCTCAAACGCGGACTGCCAGCGGGGTGGGGCGACGAACGCTCCGGCGATGGCCGCACCAATCGCCATGCGCGACCAAATGTCCCGAAACCGAGCTTCTTCGAACAGCGGTGCAACCGCGCCGCGCCCGACGGCCATGAACTCGGCGACCGTGTCGGTGGACCCGGTGACGACCGTGTGCTCGTCGACCTGCGCCAGCGCGCTTCGGCCGTCGCGGCTTCTCAGCAGTGGCCCCGTGGAGGTTGCTACCCGGTCGATCGCGCTGCCTCGCGCCTCGACGAGGGTCCGGTAGCATTCTGCAAGTGTCTCCGAGTCGACCGTGCGGCCCTGAAGCAGCAGTCCGACCGACTGGAAAGACTCGCCCTCGGGCCCGCCAACCCAGACGGTTACATCGCTGAGCGCGGCGAGTGGGTCCAGTCCGCACCGGGCTTCGATCTCACTCAAGCGTTCTGCCGGCACCAACCAGTCGAAGAGCGCCAGGGCAGACTCGCTATTCGCCAGTGCCGAGGGGTTGATGCGAAGCACGGCTCGGGCGGTCTTGGGAAGCACGTGAAGAGCTCGTTCCGCGCGCAGCGTTCGCCCGTGCTCGATGATCGCGTACAGCAGGACGATAGTCGCAATCGCGACCCCCCCGCCCACTCTCGTCGATCGAGACACAGGCCGAGCGTAGGAAGTTCTTTTCACCTAGCAAGCGCTCGTGCTAACGCGTGCTCCATGCCATGGCGCCGCATGCGGCTTCGCAACGCCGAGGTGTTCGCTCGCTGCGACGAGCAGGGGGAGCTCGTCTCGAACGAGGGTCGAGTTGAAATCCGTTACAAACCCACCGATGGGCGCGCGTACTTCGCCGGGGTCTCCAATCTGAGCTCGACCGAAGGCCCCGTCCAGGTCGAGCCGGACTCGTTTTGCGGCGATGCCGAGCCGGCTAAGAAGGGGCAGAAGCCTTCCAAGAAGAAAGCCAAGACCGTGCACGCGCCGGACAAACCGGAGGGCAACGAGCTTTTGGTCTACGCCGACGGAGCGTGCAGCGGGAATCCAGGCCCCGCCGGGGTAGGGGTGGTGGCGCTCTGGGACGACGAACGCCGTGAGCTCAGCGAGTACATCGGCGAGGCCACGAACAACGTCGCCGAGCTCACCGCGATCCTCCGGGCGCTCGAGTTGGCATACGAGCTCGACAGACCACTTCGCTTGTACACGGACTCCAAGTACGCAATGGGCGTGTTGACCCAGGGTTGGAAAGCCAAGGCGAACAAAGAGCTCATCGCGGAGACACGCGAGTGGCTGCAGCGCCACCCGGACACCAAGCTGTTTCACGTACGTGGTCACCAGGGGGTCGCGCTCAATGAAGTGGCGGACGAGCTTGCCGTGCAGTCCGTAAAGAGTCGTGCATCTAAGGGCTGGGTTTCTCGCTGAGTCGACGGGCAACCTCTTTCAACGGAACGAGCTCGTAGCCAGCCTCTCGGATCTTCCCGATCACAGTGCGTATCACCGAGACCTTCTCGGTTGCCGGTCTCTTTAGATCCGGTCGATGGGGTGCGAGGGCCTGCAAGCCGTCTAGCGCGACGTCGGCGACGTCGAATCCATGAAGCTCCACGTGGATCAGGTCCTGCCCGAGCATCTGCCGGGTCAGCGCTCTTGCCCCTCTGTCGCCTCCGAGCACGAGTGACGTGCCGATGTAGGGAAAACCCCAAGGAGTGACTCCGATCGGAAGCTCGAGGAGACCGGCTCCCTTGCGCCAATACGGTCGCCCCACGCGATAGGGTTGTTTCGAGGACCGTAGGACCGATGGCGTGTCGACGATGCTCTGGCTTCTTCGACCACGAATCGCCATCAAGCAGAGCACCGACACCTTCGTCGCGTAGTAGCTCGGACAAGGAAAAACGCTCGAGTCGTACTCGACCTCTGATGCTTCGAGGACATCGAACATCTTGTCGTTGATGGTGTAGCCGGGGGCTCGGAAGCCCACTGGACGAGAGCCGCACGCCTCGTCGATGGCTGTCGCTCCGCGCTCGATGTCTTCACGGATGTCGTCGGCGGATCGACGACTCAGATCATAGTGGTGGTGAAACGAGTGGTTTCCGATCTCGTGACCCGCCTCGTGTAGAGAGGCGACAGTGTCTCGATTGCGCGCGCGGTCGAGGTCGGAGCCGATCGCAAAGAACGTGGCGCGGATCGACTCCGCATCGAAGAGCTCGGTCAATCGAGGAACGCAGCGGTCGTAGACGGCATGCAGTGCCGGGCCTTCGGGGATCTCGACGCTGTGGACGGCTCCGTAGCAACCCACCTCATCCAAATCGACCGATATCGATGCCAGCTTTCGACTCACCCTTTGATCCGAATCGCGATGAACAGCTTAACGAGGTTTTTCAGAACGTTGGGCACCCGCCACACCAAGCCCACCGTCGGAGGCCGCTTCTCGAGCACCCGCACCGGAATCTCGCGGACGTCTAGCCCTGCGCGCTCGGCGCGAATCACGAGCTCCGAGGCAAACAGATCCCGGTCGATGACGCAGACTTGCGCGATGGGTTGGATCTTACGCCGCCGAAACGCTTTGAGCCCGTGGGTGTCGGTTCCCTGGAAGCCGAGCGTCAGGCGCAAGAGACCGTTGATGATGTGAGTCCCGAGTCGGCGGATGAGGGGTCGTTCGTCGCTTGCTCCCTTCATGGCCTTCGAGCCAACGACCAGGTCGACGGGCTCTGTCTCGAGCAAGTGGAGTGCTCGCGTGAGAAAATCGATATCGCAGAGATCGATTTCTTCGCAAATGACGATCTCGCCTTTTGCATCGAGGATCCCGTCGCGGAGGGCCTTGCCGTAGTTCGGTTCGGCGGTGTGTCGAGAGCGTACTTGCTCGAAGCGCGCGCTGAGCTCCGTGACCACGTCCACCGTTCCGTCTGTCGAGCCGTTCTCAGCGATGACGATCTCGTACGGCCTCCCGAAGCTGCTAAGCCGATCCACCAGGTCCAGGATCGCGCTGTGGAGAATCGCCTCCTCGTTGTACACGGGAATGACGATGGAGACGTACGGTTCAGCGTGTGACTCGACCACGGCAGGCGCGGCAATGTCTTACGCACGCCCCCGGACGTCAAGTCAAGTTGCAGACAATCGCGTGGGCGCGGTCGAGCGTTACGAGCAGCGGACCCAGGCATGGTGGGAGGGCAGCGGTCTGGCCTCGCGGGATCTCGAGCTCGATGTCGTCGCTTCGAATGGTGACGCGTCCTTCGAGCACCGTGAGCGAGCGCAGATTGTCCGCCGCGGGCAGGGCGGTTTCTCCCTTGCCGGTCAGCCGTTTCGCCCGGAAGACGGCTGAACGAAGCGGTCCCTCCCCGGAGATCAGCGGCTCGAGATTCGCCCCCGCCTCGATCGCGGCCGGGCCCGCACGGTGGCGCATGATCTCGAGAAGTAAATCTTCGCGCGGGCCCTGCCATCGCGTGACGTCGAGCGCGCGTTCCAGATGAAGCGCGCGCGGCGCCCCGGAGCGATCCGGCCTCTCACCGCTATCGTATTGGCGATTCCAGTCCCAGTAGCGATAGGTGATTCCCCGCTTCCCCGGAGACACGCGTTGCGGCTCGAGCAGCAGGACGCCTCGTCCGACCGCGTGTGGTGTGCCGGGCTCGATGACAAACACGTCACCGACGGAGACGGGCACGAAGCTCAACAGAGCGCTTACGTCGTCTTCGTCGTCGATCGCCTTCTGAACGTCTTGGCGGGACACGCCATCACGGAATCCGAGGTAGAGACCGGCCCCTGGCTCCGCGTCGATGATGTACCACGCCTCCGGCTTTCCACTTTCACCAGCCGCCAACGCGGGATCCGTGTCTTCGGGGTGAATCTGAACCGAAAGATCGTCGTCGGCGTCGAGAAGCTTCACGAGCAACGCCGTCGATCCGAGCGGCGACTCTCGTCCGAGCAACGCGGATGGGTCCGAGCGCAGAACGTCATCGAGGGTGGGCCCTTCGACGAGTCGGCTTGGAAAGTCCGGTTCGACCGAGAGCTCCCATGCCTCGCCCACCACGTCCGTGTGGGTCAGCCCGAGCCCACTCTTCAAATCGCGAACGATTCTCGTGCCGCCCCAGGGAGTCCGTCCAGGGGGCGTGAAATTGTCTGGACGGAGGAGGAGGGGCCTTCGCCAGTTTTTTGGACCTACTTTATCCCACATGTAAGGTGACTCTGAATCCTAATGGTAGCGCCCAGGGGAGGTTTGAGATGGGCTATTTGGGTAAAGAACGCCGAATTCATCGTATCTTCGTGACTCGCAACAGCGAATACCACGTCCGGCGGAATGTGTGTGTGGGGGTCCTCGACCGCCGGAGCGGGGAATGGCTGGCCGGTCATCTCGCGCTTCGAAGCACGGTCTCGGGGGGCCTGAAATTCCACGACAACGGAGCGATCAGCGCTTCAGAGGGCCTGCCCACGGTTGGCGAGTCGCTCTTCTTCATCGCGGCAGGGCGCGACTTGATCACGAGCCCGGTTCTCAACATCGAACGACCGCCGCGGCAGGTCGTGCATAGCTACCCGATGTAAGCATCGCAAGAAGCAGGGTACTATATCCTGCAGGGTGTCGTCCGAGTTGAAAACCGTTCGTGTCGTGGCCGCCCTCGTGGAGCGTGATGGGCGCTACCTGATCACCCAGCGCCGTGAAACCGCGGTCCTTCCCCTGCTTTGGGACTTCCCCGGTGGCCGCGTCGAGGACGGCGAGACCGACGAGGCCGCGCTTGCCCGCGAGGTGATGGAGCGCCTTGGAGTGAGCGTCGATGTCCGCCAGCTGATCTCGTTCGTCAACCACCCGTACGAGAAGTATGCGGTCGACCTCTACTTGTACGAGTGCGCGCTTCAAAGCGATCGCCTCAGCTGTCGCGCAGTCAAGGACTACGCATGGGTCACGTCGGAGGAGATGGAAAAGTATTCCTTCACGCCAGTCGACGAGGCCTCAATGAGCAAGCTTCTCGGCGAAGGCTGACGCTAGACGTCGTAGAACATTGGTGGGCGCTTCCGGACAAACCGGAGCACAAGCGCGCGCGCCTCGTCCGAAAGCCCTTCGAACTGGATGCCCATCCCGGGCTCGGATTCCGACGCGACATCCATCGGGTCGCGCACGAAACGCACATACCCGTCGCACTCGAACTCGAAGCCACCGGGTAGGGTGACGAGCATCGACACAGAGGTGTCCTTGGTGAGCGCCTCGTAGGTGGCCAGAAAAACGCCGCCATGGGCGATCTCGCCCGTAAACCCGACGTAGAAGTTCGATTGGGTCGTGGCGCCCAGGTTGGCTTCGATGCGATGTCGCTCGCCGCTCGGCACCGGCGCCGGCGGAGGCAGCATCGACGTCGGGATGGCGCCCACCCCCGATGGCCCCGAAGGCCGTGACGAAATCGGTGCTCCCGTCGAGGGCTTGTTCGACACCGGGCGATCCGAAGAGCGCACACTAGCGGGCGGCCGGCTCGATGCTCGTGCCGGTGCGGGCGAGGATCCCTCGGGACGCCCCGAGTCGCTGAATTCGGGCCTCGCGCTTGGCCTATTGGTGAGCGGAAACAAGACGCTGACGACGTCGGCGATGTTTTCCGTCGCCGTCAGGACACCATTGTGCTCGCTCTTGACGTCTTGCAGGAGCGCCAGTGTCTGGCTCAGCATGCCCAGCGCGCTTTTCACGCAGCTCTTGCCGTCTGGTTCGGTCGACGCGCGCTCCGCTTCGAAGAGCGCCCCGATCGATTGTGCGACGTTTTGGGTAATCGCGAGGACTTCTTCCGGAACGTCGGCTTCCTGTTGCAGTGCCTCGAGTGCCTTACCAAGCGATTCGCGAGCGTTTCCTGCCTCGTCCGCCCCTGAGTAACCCATGTTCGATTTTCCCCCGCTTGCCCGGCTCTCAGGATACCGAGAGTCGTCCCTAGATCAAAGCTCCTTGATGAATACGATCCGCGACCGTCCGGGGCCCGCGTAGTCGGGCACTTCATTGCTTTCGAAGCCCATGGACTCGTGAAATCGGACTGGTCCCTCGTGGCCTTCTGCGGCGAGCGACTTGATGCGCTTCATGCCTGCCGCCCTGCAGCGCTCGGTGAATTGCTCGTACAGCCTCTTTCCGACGCGTCGTCGACGGTGATCGGGGTGAATCCCCACCAGATGGACATACCCGGTGGCGGCGGGAGCAGGCACCATGACGCCCAAGAGGAAGCCGATCACTTGCCCATCCTGCTCGGCGACGAGGGCGTGCTCCCCGAATTCGTAAAAGAACATCGGATCGGCACGTCGCCCTGCGGGCCCACCCCACCATTGGTCGAGCACCGAGATGATATAGTCGAAGTCGACTTTGGTGAGGCCCCTGATCTCCATCGCCCGGGGGAGCGGATATCACGAACGCGGCAAAAACGCACGGCGCGGCTTCGGCCGATGCGTCATCGCCGCCGCGCATCCTGTTTTACCCTTTTTGCAGGGAAACGTTCGAGGTGATCCCGGTCGGGCCTTCGGCCCGTCAGTTTGTCCCACCCCACCACCCCCACACTATCGCCTACCCCACCACCCCCACACTATCGCCTACGCCGCGCCGGGCAAAGTTGGCCGAAAGATGTAGCCTTGCTGCTGGACGACACACACCCGGTTTGGCCCGGCGACTCGTGCGCGCGTGACCGCGATGCTCGCGGCGTCTAGCAATTCGCTGTGCGAGCGCACGTTCGCGCTGGGATACACGCCGACCCCGATCGAGATCTGGAGATTCAGGCTTTCGCCAGCCACATCAAACGGCTTGTACGCCACTTCCGTGACGATGCGGTCGGCAAGGGTCAAGGCACGCGCCGGGCTCGTGTTGCTCATCAAGAGACCGAATTCCGCGGTGCGAAACTGCGCCGCGACGTCCGTCTTGCGAATCGTGCACCGCAGCCGTTCCGACACCCCGTCGAGAACCTCGGTCGCGAAATCTGGGCCTCGCTCTTTGGCGAGCTTGCGGAAGTCGTCAACCGCGATGATGCAACAAGCGAGAGGCTCCAGGTGCTGCCGCGCGGCCTCGAACGCTCGTTCCAGGCTCTCGTGGAAATAGCGATGGTCGGGCAGAGTCTTGAGCTGTTCGTGTAGGAACGTATGGCGGAGCTTGCTTCGAGCGACCTGCACGTCGTCGTGCGCGCGCTTGACGCGCAGCATGTTCTCGACCCTCGCCATGAGCTCGGCGTCTTCGAGCGGCTTGGCAATGTGATCGTCCGCCCCGGTTCGAAGACCCTGGACGCGGCCGCTGAGATCGCCATGAGCCGTCAACAAGATGACCGGCACGAATCGATCGTCGGTGATGGTCTTCACCACTCGGCAGGCGTCGATCCCGCCGAGGCCCGGCATTCCGACGTCGAGAATTACCAGGTCGACGGGGTGCGCACGAACTGCGTCGACCGCCTTCTGACCGCCGTAGGCCGGCACGACCTCCAAGCCGCGGGCTCGAAGCAATCCTACGATGTGGTCACACGTTGCTCGATCGTCATCAGCTACGACCACGACGGCCGTTGGAAATGGTCGAGCATCAACCACCTCCACAGGGTAGCGGAGCTACGGATGATCTGCGAGCCTTCCTCTCGAGTTTCCCCCCGACCATTAGACGTCTATACTGGCAATCAACAATCCGCAAGGATGCAAGGCCTGAATGGAGCTCAAGCAGCAACTCAAATTATCGCAGCAGCTCATCATGACGCCGCAGTTGCAGCTGGCGATCAAGCTGCTGCAGATGTCGAGGATGGAGCTGAGCGAGCTCGTGCAAGAGGAGCTGCTCGAAAATCCCATGCTGGAAGATGGGGCCGAAGCGCGTGACTCCCAAATCTCGGCTGCGGAGGAGATGGAGTCGGCTCCACTGAATCCGTCCGAGGTCAAGAAGGACGAGATCGACTGGGAGCGCTACATCGAGAACTACACCCAGCAGGCACCTATGCCCTCGGTCCGTCGCAACGATGACGACATGCCTGGTCTCGAGTCGACTTTGTCGACCGCCGAAGATCTGACCGATCATCTCGGGTGGCAACTTCGAATGGGCGAGTTCATGGAGGATGAGAGACGCTTTTCCGCGCTCGTCATAGGCAACCTGAACGACAACGGCTACCTCAAGATCGACGGAATGGCGGAGGACGAGGTCGTTCCCCGTCTCGCTGCAGAGGCAGGGATGGACCCCGAGGATGCCGAAGAGGTCCTCGGGATGATCCAGCAATTCGATCCAGTCGGGGTGGCGGCGAGATCGCTCGAGGAATGCCTCACGATCCAGGCCAAGCACCACGGGATGGACGACTTGGTCCTCAAGGTGATTGCGGATCATCTAACCGATCTCGAAAAGAGGCGTTATTCGGCGATGGCCAAGACGCTCGGCTGCCCGCTTGAGGAGGTATATGACGTTGCGCAGATCATTGCGGAGCTCGAGCCACGTCCGGCGCGCCCCTTCCAGACCGAAGAGCCGCGCTACATCGTTCCCGATGTCTACGTCCATCGGGTGGGCGACGAGTACTACGTAGTTACCAACGACGACGGGATGCCCAAGCTCAAGATCAGTGGGTTTTATCGATCGGCCATGGCCGACAACCCGAAGGCCAAAGAATACATTCAGGACAAGCTCCGGAGCGCCCAGTGGCTGATTCGAAGCATCGATCAGCGCCGCAAGACCATCGTTCGGGTGACCGAGTGCATCGTCGAGAAGCAGCGCAACTTCTTCGACAAAGGCATCGAATATCTGAAGCCCATGATCCTACGCGACGTGGCTGAAACGGTCGGGATGCACGAGAGCACGATCTCCCGGGTAACCAGCAACAAGTACGTCCATACGCCCCGGGGCACGTTCGAGTTGAAGTACTTTTTCAACAGCGCCATAAGGCGCGATAATCAGAACGATATCGCCTCGGAGAGCGTGAAACAGGCGATCAAAAACATCATCGGGGGCGAGGACGAGAAAGCCCCATTGTCAGATCAGCGAATCGTTGAAATACTCGCTCGAGACGACATCAGGATTGCTCGCCGAACAGTCGCGAAGTACCGTGAGATGCTCGGCATTCTGAGCTCATCGAAACGTAAGAAGTACTTCTAGATGCTGGAGGGTCGATGCGTATTAGCTATTCATTTCGCAACATGGAGTCCTCGGACGGAGTCAAAAACTACGCATCAGAGAAAATTACCAAGATCCAAAAGTACATGAGAGCCCCAATTCACGCCGAAGTAACCTTTTCGACGGAGCGACACCTGCATCGGGTCGACCTGACGCTGACTGGGGACGGCCATCAGTATGCGGGCCACGGTCACTCGGAAGACATGTACGCCACGATCGACCTCGTCATAGACAAGATCGACCGGCAGGTGCGTGACATGAAAGCAACGGAGAGGCACCGCAGAAGGCATGGGGGAGAGTCCCTGCGCAACATCAAGGACTAGAGCCCTCGATGTTGGCCGATCTGCTTCATCCCGAGCGCGTGAGCGTTGCCGTGACGGCTTCCGACAAAGAAGCTGCGCTGCGAGCCGTTGCCGCCTTGCTCGTGGTGCCCGAGCGGAAGGCCAACGAAGAGAGCGTGTACGACGTGTTGATGGAGCGGGAGCGTCTGGCGAGCACCGGAGTCGGAAGCGGCGTCGCGATTCCCCACGGCCGTTTCGACGGGGTGGACGAACTCCGAGCGGCGTTGGCCATCTGTGTGGACGGCGTCGACTTCGACGCTGTGGATGGTCTCCCCGTGAAGATTCTGGTTGGCATCATCGGGCCGCGATCGATGCCACAAAAGCATCTGGCTGCGTTGGCCGGGGTGTCCCGTGTGCTCCGAAATGATGGTGTTCGCGAAGCGCTGATCGCTGCCTGCGACAACGCCGAAGCGTACCGCCTTCTCGTCGACTCCTGACTTGCAGACACCGGCGAGCCACTCGCGTATGATATGGGAGTGACCCAACCTTCTTCTCCGCGACGCGCCGGCGATATGGCCAGCATGCGCGTCGAGGGCGGTATCACGGTTGCGCACATGCTTGGCGAGCCTCGGTTGAGCGTGATGACGAAGGTCGTCGCTGGAAACGACGGCTTGAACCGCGTTCTCGATCACCCTCGCGTCCAAAAGCCCGGTCTCGCGTTGGCTGGTCATACTCACGGAGTCGTTCCGACGCGCGTTCAGATTTTGGGAGAGACCGAGATTACGTATCTCGAAGGACTGCCGCCAGACGAGCAGCTGCGCAGGGCGAGCGGGCTCTTCAAGCTCGGGCTCTCGGTCGTGGTCGTTACCCGCGGGGTGGATCCTCCAGCCGCGCTCTTGCAGGCCGCGCAGGAAACCGCTACGCCGCTCGTCGTCGCAGAACCGCGGTCGAGTCGCGCGATTCAGGCGATCCATTTGGTCTTGGACGCGCTCCTTGCTCCCTCCGAAACTCGTCAAGGCGTCTTGATGGATGTCCACGGCATCGGGACTCTGCTGTTGGGGCCTAGCGGCATCGGTAAGAGCGAGTGCGCGCTCTTCTTGGTCGAGCGAGGCCATCGACTGGTCGCCGACGATCAGGTGATCCTGTCGCTGCTGCCTTCCGAGCAAATCCTCGGGCAAGCCCCTCCGTTGCTGCGCAATCATCTGGAGCTCCGCGGCATCGGAATCATCAACGTCCGCGACCTATTCGGGGCGAACGCCATCCGCGCCGAAAAGACCCTTCAACTCGTCGTCGAGCTGTGCCCCTGGGACTCGGAGGAGCTGTTCGATCGCCTAGGGCTCGATGATTCCACGCTGGAGATCCTCGGTATGTCGATACCCATGCTGCGGATCCCCGTGCGCCCCGGGCGCAACATGGCGGTCATTCTCGAAGTCGCGGCGCGTAATCACATCCTCAAGGCTGCTGGCCAGCACGGCGCGCGGAAGTTCATCCAAACCCTGATGGAAGAAATCGAGGACTCGAAGACGGGACCTGAGCCATGACCGAGCAACCCCGCATCGTCGTCGTGACGGGACTCTCGGGGGCGGGTCGAAGCACGGCGCTCAGGGTGCTGGAGGACGCTGGCTTCTTCTGCGTGGACAATCTTCCCCCGGCGCTCGCTCCGGAGCTTCTTGCGCTCATTGGTAGCGATGGAAAGCTCGATCGCGTAGGGCTCGGGATCGACGTTCGAACCGGGGCGTTTTTGAGCGGGGTCGAAGAGACGCTCGCATCGCTCGAAGATTCCGGCCACCGTGTGGAGGTAGTCTTCCTCGACTGCTCTGACGATGTTTTGGTGCGCCGCTTCAGCGAGACGCGGCGTCCACATGCATTGGCTCGCTCCGGTGACCTGCAAGGTGCCATCGGCGGCGAACGACAACGGCTGGCCGGCCTTCGCGGTCGAGCTGACGTCGTGATCGATACGACGGAGCTCAACGTTCACGACCTCAGGCGGCGCCTAGTCGAATACATTGGCCGCGATCCCAGTGGCGCCTCGATGGTCGTCCGACTGGTTTCGTTCGGATTCAAGTACGGCATCCCCACCCACGCGGATTTGGTCTTCGACCTGCGGTTTCTCCCTAATCCCCACTTCGTCGACGCCCTTCGACCAAAAACGGGCATGGACCCAGACGTGGCGGCATATGTGTTGGAGGCACCCGAAACGCACGAGCTTCTCGCGCGTCTGGGACCATTGTTCGACTATACGTTGCCCCAGTACGCGCTCGAGGGGAAAGCGTACTTGACGATTGCGCTTGGTTGCACCGGGGGGCGGCATCGGTCGGTCGCATTGGCGGAGGAGCTCGGCCGTCAGCTGAAGAAGGAGCACGAAGTGGTAGTTTCCCATCGCGACATGGAGCGAGCAGGCTCGTGAGCGATGCCTTTGTGACAACGGTCGAGGTTCCAAATCGGCTCGGCCTCCATGCGCGAGCTGCGGCGAAGCTCGTCGACATCGCCAACCGTTACGAGGCTCAGATCGAGGTGAGCAAAGACGGGCAGGTTGCTGACGCGAAGAGCATCATGGGAGTTCTCCTTTTGTGCGGGCAACGCGGTGCCACGCTCACGATCCGGGCGCTTGGCGTCGATGCCGAGGACGCGCTCGAGGCGCTTCGTGACCTCGTGACCAACGGGTTCGGAGAGGCCGGGTGACCCGCCCGGCTCGAACCAAGGGTATCGCCGCTTCGATCGGGGTCGGAGTGGGTCCCGCGCGGCTCGCGGTCCGAGGACGCTGCGGGCTCACGCACCGTCGCATTCCGAATGACGAAGTGGCGGAGGAAGTGAGCCGGTTCGAACGCGCCGTTGCCGCGTCGCGCGACGAAATCGAGCTCGCCAAACAGGAGCTCACCCAACAGCACGGGTCCGCGTACGCACCGATCTTGGATGTGTATTTGTTGATGCACACGGATGCTCTGTTGATCGACGCGATTGTCGACGCGATTCGCAACGACAAGATCAACGCGCAGTGGGCACTTGGCCGCGTCGTCGAAAGGCTCAAAGTGCCCCTCCTCAACAGCGCATCGTCGTACTTCCGGGAACGAGCGAGGGATATCGACCACGTCAAGGAGCACCTGCTCCGCCACCTCTCCGGGGAGAGTCGCAGCGAGCCACCGACGAGCGGCCCTACGATTCTCATCGCGCAAGATCTGACGCCGGCCGACGCCGTTCACATGTTGGCGCCACCCACCGTGGGCCTCGTCACCGAGATGGGCGGCGCGAACAGTCACACGGCGATCTTGGCACGGACGTTTGGTGTGCCAGCGGTCGTAGGGACGGGCCCCCTTCCAGTGACGGTCGAGCAGGATGAAATAATCGTGGTCGACGGTTTCTCCGGCGAAGTCACCATCGGCGCGCCTCCTGAGGAGCAACGCGCCGCAGAGAAGCGCAGAGACCGCTTCATTTTGTTTCTCCAGTCGGAGCGCACCACCAACGCCGTCACTCGTGACGGGGTTTCGATCTCGGTCGCGGCAAACATCGAGCTACCGAGCGAGGTCGAGGCCGCGATCGCGAACGGCGCGGAGGGAATCGGCCTCTACCGGACGGAGTTCATGTGCCTCGACCGCTCAGAACCCCCGTCGGAGGAGGAACAACTCGAGCTCTATCGGACCGTCGTGACGGCGGTCGCGCCCAAGACCGTGGTCTTCCGAACGTTCGACTGGCGAGGTGACAAGCGCCTTCGGGCGGATCGCCCCCGTAAAGCGACTTCGTCGCCATGGGGCAGCACGCTCCGGGAACGCGAGCGTAGCTGGCTGAAGACCCAGATCAGGGCAGTCCTTCGAGCCAGCACCGAGGGGTCAGTAGCGCTGATGTTCCCGATGGTCGCGACCCTCGACGAGCTCGAAGACGCGCGCTCGCTGGTGGACGCGTGCAGGGGTGAGCTCGAGGACGACAGCGCACGTTTGGCGTCTCTTCCGATTGGAATGATGGTCGAAGTGCCATCCGCAGCGCTGTTGGCGGAGCAGTTCGCTGCGCACGCCGACTTCTTTGCCGTGGGGACGAACGATCTCGTTCAGTACACCCTCGGGCTCGATCGCCGCGATTACCGGGCAGCCTCCGCCGCCAATCCGTTGGACCCCGCCGTGTTGCGATTGCTGAACCAGACGATCGTCGCCGCCGGCAACGCCGAGATTCCCTGCTCGATGTGTGGCGACATGGCCGCCGATCCCATTGGGCTCGGCCTCGCGCTCGGGCTCGGATATCGGAAGGTTTCGGTGCCGGTCAGCGTGGTGCCATTGGTGCGGGCGGTCATTCGCAATGTCGACCTCACGACCGCGACCGAGGCTGCCGCAGAGGCACTCGCCTGTACCTCGTCGAAGGAGGTCCGCGACCTGGCCCTCGGTCGCTTCGGCAAAGAGCTCGGGGCGCTATGGTAGGCGATAGTGTGGGGAAGAGGCCGCTACCTGCGTCTGGTGAGAGGCTTTACCATGGTGTCGAGCTGGGCCTCGCTCTGGTAGCCCGTGACACGCTCGAGCTCGTAGCCTTCGCTGTCGTACAAGATGTACGTCGGGACGATTTTGATCTTCCCGAGTACGCTCCGCGCGTTTTCGACTTGGCCATAGGGATTGGCGCCGACGACGAACGGCGGGTCGAGGGCGTAGGCCCACGCCTCTACGAGCTGCGTCGCCCGAGGCTCGGACGCGACTCCAACGACGAGTACCTCGGGATGCTGTTGCACGAACGGCCGAAGCGCCGTGAGGGAAGCCTGACTGACCATGTCGAAGGTCGCGAACACGAAGAGGAGCACAGGCGTCCCGCGGAGGTCGCCGAGCTCGAGCCAACTTCCATCCGACAAACGGAGTCCGAGGTCCAAACGAAGCCCTTGCGCTCGAGATGCCGGGGTCGTCGTCTCGGCGCTCTTGAACGAATCACCTGCACAACCGGTGGCCACCGCCAGTGCAATACTGACCGCACAGATGCCGGTTCTGGAAAGACTGCTCGCGTTCATTGCAGCTGGCTCCTCAATATAGCAAGAACCCCCACGAGATGGATTCTATAGGCGAACGCTTGGAGGCGCTCCTCCATGATTGCGATTCAGCGTTGCGCCGCCGGCAGGATCCCGTGGACTTCATCCATCAGTACGACGAGCCCATCGACCAGGAGGTTGTTGGATTGATAGCGGCGAGCCTCGCGTTTGGCAATGCCAAGGCCGCAAGGCGCAGCGTCGAGCGAGTGCTTTCCGTGCTTGGGGGGAGCCCCGCAACGACGATCGTGGAGGCGGACCGCGACGAGATCTTCGAACGGCTCCGAGGCTTCGTCCATCGAATCTATCGAGACGAGCACCTTGCCGTGGTGTTGTGGCGCGCTGGCGCTCTGGTTCGCGCGCATGGGAGCCTCGGCCGGGCGTTCCTCGGTTTCTACGAGGGTGCAGGTGGCGACTTTCGGGAGTCGATGGCCCGCTTTGCCGATGCGCTTCGCGGCGACTCGCAGACCCGTAACCTACGACATCTCGTCAGCGATCCTCGAGCAGGAAGCGCCTGCAAGCGACTCCTGCTCTACGCACGTTGGATGGTTCGCCCGGCCGACGGCGTGGACTTGGGGCTTTGGCCCATCGCCCCGTCAGAGCTCCTGATCCCGGTCGACACGCACATCCATCGAATCAGCCGAAACCTGGGGCTCACCCAGCGGCGGACCGCTACGTGGGCGACGGCGGAGGAGATCACCGCCGCGCTGCGTAGATACGATCCCCACGACCCGGTCAAGTACGACTTCGCGCTGTGTCATCTTGGGGTCTCGCGCGAGTGCCCGAGTCGGCCAGACCCAACCAAGTGCGAGCGCTGCGTGCTTCAGGACGTCTGCAGCGTATGGACTCGCGACGCAGAGATTTCAAAGGTCGTGGTGTCAGCGCAAGAAGCCAGTGAGCTTCGGCTCTAGGGCGTGCAGGTCCGCAACACTCTCGACGTCGACGCCACGCTCGAGAATATCGTCGGTGATCTTGACGAGCCCGTAGTCTTGGAGTGCCTTGAGCGCGGTTTCGAGCTTGAGCTTTGAAAGTGATTCGCGCCTCTCGATTTCGCCGGCGAGGTACATCTGCTGGCCGAGAGCAAGCGTGCGCTTGTACCAGTCCTTCTTGGGAATCGGACCATCGAGTACGATCTCCGCGCCGCGAAGCGCGAGAAGATAGCTCTCGAAAAACGTCTTCAACATGGTGGCGTATCGCTCGAGACGTTGACGGCGGGCGCCTTCCGTGGCCTGCACCTTGCCATCTCGGATTTCGACTTCGCCCGCGTCTTCCATGGCCTTCAGGGCATCGTTGAAGATCTGATCGAAGGTCGCGTCCGTGCGGAAGATGAACTCGTGTTTGAAGAGTCGGGAGAGCTGCCGCACCCGGTCGTTGAGGCGGGGAATGTCGACCCATTCCTCTCGGTCCACCAAGAGCGCCGATGCGATCAGCGCGCTCGGGACGAAGAAATGGATGGTCGTATTCTGATAGTACTCCAGCGCGATGCGCCGTTCGGAGTCGATCGTGTAAATCGGCTCGGGACCAGTGTCGTGCACGACGATCAGACGCGCGTCGATGAAGAGGCGAAGGGCCTCCTCGATCGTGTCCTTGCGAATGTGGCCGTCGCCGATTCGGAGTTGGTGTGCGATTCGCGCGCCCACTGTCGCGAGCGTCGACAGCAAATCCTCACACGTGGCGATCAGGGCAGACTTCGTCATGCCTCGTTTCCGATGGCTCAATAGCGCGGTCGCCACGAGAGCGGCTGGGGTGACGACCGTGACCTTGTTGATCGAGTACATCACGTTGTGAGCAAGGGCTCGGACCGCGGCACGCAGCTGGTTGGGGCTGAGCTCGTCGATGCTGTGGAGCCCGCTCGCCGACCGTTGAAGTGTGCTTTCTAGAAACTCGTCGAAGTCGATGATCTCTCCGAACTGCACGTAGAGCCGACCCCACTTGGAGCGAAGAATGTTCGAGCTCTTGATGAGGTCGCCCACATTCTCCGACTGCTTCTCACCGCCGCCGAGCTCATGCACGAAGGAGCGCTCTTCGATGATCCGCTCGTATCCGATCGAGATCGGGACGAGACGCACTTTGGTCGCAGGAAGCTTCCTTGCGGATTCGAAAACCATCGAGAGCAGCCCGTACTTCGGCGGCAACGGTTTGCCAGTGCGCGAGCGTCCGCCTTCGAGGAAGAACTCGGTGGTGAACCCCTCGGCGAGGAGCTTGCGCATGTACGCTTCGACGAGTGCAGGGTAGAGCCGGTCGCCCTTGAAGTCACGGCGAATGAAGAACGCGCCGGCATACCTCAGCACCGGGCCCATTGGCCAGAAACTGAGGTTCTCCCCAGCCGCGATCAGCGGCGCCATGAGCGCGTTGCTATAGAGCATGACGCTGAGGATCAAGTAGTCGATGTGGCTCTTGTGGCTCGGCAGGAGGACGAGGGACGAATCTCGCGCGGCGTGGCGAACCCGCTCTAAGCCTTCCTTGTCCACCACCACGCCGTCGTACATCCGGGCCCACACCCACGTGAGGAACCGGTGCAACACGTCCACGACGAAGGGGCTCTGCTTGGCACACAACTGGCGCAGGTGTTTGCGGGCGATGCGCTCAGCTTTGGCTCTGGAGATTCCCCTGCGTGTCGCGTACCTCTGGATTTCGGCACGGACCCGCGGCCCCCGTAGAAGCTCCTCCTGGATCCGCGCGGTGGTCTTTTTCATCGGGCCGAGGACCACAGCTCTCTCTCTCTCCATGCGGCGGAGGAGGGCGTATCGGACCTTGTCCGCGGCCTGGCTGTCGGCGAGATCCTCGTTTCGATCCAGGAAGGCCTTCAGATCGAACGGCTCACCCGAGCGAAGCTTGGCGTTCCGGTAGTTGAGCAGGAACTGGCAAAACACGCGAACGCGCCCTGGCCATTGGACAGGCCCAAACAGCAAGTCGAGCAAGCTCGGGCTCGCGCTGCCGGGCTGCTTACTCCACACGAAAGTCTGAGGGACCAAGAGGATCGGCTGCGCCGACGAGCGCTGCTTGTGGACGAGCGTCTGAATGAGATCCACTTCGAGCTTTCGACCACGTCTCGCTTGGCGCCCGAGCTGGGGAGGCCGGCGCAAGAAGAGGAGTGCGCTGTACCCATCGCCCACGGTGCGCTCGAGTGCTTCGGCTTCGGGGATCTGCCGGCGCAGGCTGAGTCGCCGTTCGCCTTTGCCGAACGGTTCGAGAACCCAGAGCCCGAGGTCGTTCACGAACCGGACCAGCGGCAGCCCGAACTTCTTGAGCAAGAAGTCGAGGCACAGGAAATCGAGAAACGAGAGTGACCGCATCACATATACGACCACGCCCTTACTCGCGGCCTCGCGAACGCCTCGGCTCCAATTCTCGTCCACACGGATGTGGGAGAAGAACCGACGGTAGAGCCACCGTAGAAACGCGTTGGGGGCGTACGGCGTCGGCGTCGGTGAGCGCCGCGCAAGCTCCGGCATATTGGTCATCGGACTGTTAGACACTAGCAGCGGCCCCCACGCGGTCGAGTGTACCCCGTTCAGGGATAGTACCGCGGATCAACCAAGAAATGTTTGGTTAGAACTGGGCCCTCACGACGCGGTGCTGCCCTGGGCGAAGGTTGACCGCGTAACGGCGTTCCTGACCCCCGTACCGAACTACCACCTCATAGTTTCCTGCGCTGAGTTGTGCCGCGACGCCAGCTCCGAGCGTGCCGATCCGTTTCGAGCCCCGGTTGACGGTCACCATTCCTGTCCCCGAGCCTCCCTTCGCCTCGATTCGAACCTCGAGAACCCCGGTCTGAAAATTGACGCGGACGGGGGTGGTTTTCCCCGCCGTAACGTCGACGTCGACCCGTTTCGAGGGGTTGTCGAGGGCGCCGTCTAGCCGGACCGTCGCGCGCCATTTGCCTGCAGGAACGGAGATGGCGATGCCACACGATCCGCCTGCGGCCTCCCGACCATCGCGCTCGACCACGATCGTGCCACTAGCAGGCGCCCCGTTGGCCGTCACCGAGCAACGGATCTCCCCAGCTTGCGCCTCCGCAGACATGGGGGTCCACAGAACGGCGATTGCCGTGATCACAGGGCCGAGCACGCTGGCGACGAATGCGCCATGGCGCTGTCTGGCTGTTTGGGCAAGGATTCTCACCTGTTACCTTTTTAGCCCAACTCCGCCCGCTTGACACTCTACTTGACACTCTAGGGGCCGACGGCTACGAAACGCGCCCCGAAACCAGGGGCTTAGGAGCGATCATGGCTACCCAGAGTGCCAAAGCGTCAGAAATCGAACGCAAGTGGTACGTCGTCGATGCGGCGGGCCAACCGCTTGGCCGGCTTGCGTCCAAGGTGGCGCATGTCCTGCGCGGCAAGCATCGACCAGAATACACCCCTCACGTCGACACCGGTGACTTCGTCATCGTCACGAATGCAGCTCAAGTGCACCTCACGGGCAACAAGCGTGAGAACAAGTACTATCATCGGCACTCGGGCTATCCCGGTGGGCTCAAGTCCGAAAGCTACGGTCACCTCCTCGAGCGCAAGCCCGAGTTCATCGTCGAGCGCGCCGTCAAAGGAATGCTGCCCAAGAACAGCCTGGGCCGACAGATGTTCCGCAAGCTGAAAGTTTATCCGGAAGGGACCCACCCACACGTGGCGCAGAAACCAGAGCCCTTTCCGTTTTGATCTCGAAAGATATTTTGCATGGCACATACCAAAGTCATTCACGGACGCCACTACGGCACGGGTAAGCGCAAGAACGCGATCGCTCGCGTCTTCCTCAGCCCTGGGGTGGGCACCGTGACCGTGAACGGTCGCACCTTTGAGGACTACTTCCCGCGAGAGATTCTTCGAATCATCGCGATGCAGCCGTTCGCGACGCTCACCAAGCAGGGTCAGTATGACGTCGAGGTGAACGTGATTGGCGGCGGGGTCTCCGCGCAAGCCGAAGCGGTTCGTCACGGCATCGCGCGGGCGCTCGTTGGGATGGATGAGAACAACAAGCCGGCGCTCAAGCGTGCTGGCTACATGACACGTGATGCCCGCAAGAAGGAGCGTAAGAAGCCAGGCCAGCCCGGTGCACGCAAGAAGTTCCAGTACTCCAAGCGCTGAGACCTTCGTTTTGTGATTCGAGCCGCGGCGCCGGGTGTGCCGCGGCTTTTTTGCTTAAGCTTGGAGCTCGAGACGTAGACAATGGACATGCCATCCTTATGAGGGAGTCGACACAATGACCTCGAACACAATACGCGCGATCGTCGTGGGCGGAACCGGCTACACCGGAGCGGAGCTGCTGCGTCTTGCGCTCGGGCACCCGTCGATCGAGCTCGTGTCGGTCGTCGGCAACACGACTGCGGAGCGCCCCATTGCGGAGGTTCTTCCGAGCTTGCGCGGCGTCTTCGAAGGAACGGTCGAGCCGTTCGATGCCGACGCGATCGCGGCCCGTGCCGATGTCGCGTTCTGCGCACTTCCGCACGCGGCGAGCGCAGAAGTCGTGAGCGCTTTGCGTCAGCGCGGCCTCAAGGTCTTCGATCTGTCGGCAGACTTTCGTTTCGACGACCAGGCCGTGTACGAACGCCTGTACGGCACGCATCCCGTTTCCGAGCTGTTGTCGGAGGCCGTGTACGGGCTCGTCGAGCTTCATCGCGAGGAGTTGAAGACGGCCGATCTCGTTGCCGTGCCCGGGTGCTATCCCACTGCGTCGACGCTCGGGCTTGCCCCTCTCGTAAAGGCCGGTCTCATTCGAAGGGAGGGAATCGTCGTCGACGCCAAGTCGGGCGTTTCCGGCGCGGGGCGAGGCCTATCGAGCGCGACGCACTATCCCGAGACCGCCGAAGGCGTTCGGGCATACGAGGCAGGGGTGCATCGGCATGGTCCGGAAATCGAGCAAGAGCTGAGCCGGCTCGCTGGCGGCGCGATTCACATCACCTTCGTTCCGCATCTCCTCCCGATGACGCGAGGCATTCTTGCGACGTGCTATGCGGAGCCCGCGGGCTCCGGATCGACCCCGGCGATCTGCACCGAGGCTGCGCGCGAGCTCTACGCGGGCTCACCGTCGGTGCACGTCCTCGACCCAGGGGATCATCCCGACACACTGTGGGTCCGCGGCTCAAACCGCGTGCACGTGGCGTACACCCAGGACCCGGGTAGCGGAAAGATCATCGCGATGAGCGCGATCGACAACCTCGTCAAAGGCGCCGCCGGCCAGGCGTTGCAATGCTTAAACGTGCGGTTCGGCCTGGAAGAGGGTGCAGGATTGGGCGCTCCGGCCGAGTGGCCGTGACCCGCATCCTGCACGTCAGCGACCTTCATCTCGAGGACGGATTTCCCGGCGTTCCTTGGAAGAGCTTCGCCAACAAGCGACTCGTGGGTCTGGCCAACCTGCGGCTTCTACGGCGCCGGCTTTTTGCCCAAGCGCGGCAGAAGGTCGATGCGCTGGCAGACTTCGCAAGAGAGCAGGGTGTCGACCTCGTCGTATGCACCGGCGACTACACGGCGCTCGGAACCGACGCCGAGATCGCGTACGCGAGGCGCGTGATCGAGCCGCTCACGCATGCCCCGCAAGGGTTCTTCACGGTTCCCGGCAATCACGACGTCTATCTTCAAGACGCCGTGCGTGCGGGGTGGTTCGAGAAGCACTTTGGAGAGTTTCTTCGAACGGATCTCCCCGAGTACGCCGTCGATGGACCGTGGCCGCAAGTCTGGCTTTCGGTCGATGGCTTGGCCCTGATTGGGGTCAACAGCGCCCGACCCAACCCGAACCCCACGCTTTCGAACGGACGAATTCCGGATGCGCAATTGGACGCGTTGGCACGCATCCTCGATGACGAGCGTGTTCGCGATCGCTTCATCATCATCGCGACCCACTACGCCCCGAGACTCGCGAACGGTCAGCCGGACAGACCTCATCACGGGCTCGAAAACGCCGACGCGCTTCTCGAGATCAGCTGTGCCGTGCAGCGAGGCGTGATCGTGCACGGGCACGTGCACCGGCGCTATCACGTCTGGGTAGCGGAATCACATTTGCCGCTCTGTTGTGCCGGAAGCACGACGCACGAGGGTCGCGAAGGGCTCTGGGTATTCGACGTCGAAGAGCACCGTGCGGTGGCCACTCCGGGTCGCTGGGATCAATTGCGCTACATTCTCGAACCGGATCAGGCTTTCGAGATTTTCGCGTAACTTGCCGTTCGAACGCCCACTCGCTTACAAGCGAGGCATGGCACTGCGCCAGTTCGGGGCCAAACGCGAGGCGCGGAGGGCGGTTCGACGCCTCATCGCGCTGGAGTGCGGGGTTTTCTCGGACGTTTGGGGCGAAGCGATCATGCACCGGGTGACCGATGTGAGCGAGGACGGGCTCTGGATTGAAACCGACTTGCTGCTCGAGGTGGGAAGCGACGTCACGCTCACCTTCTACCCTCCCGATTGGGAGGAGCCGCTCCACGTCGCGGGCCGCGTACAGAGGGTGGGACTCGAACGGGGCACCCACGAATCGACCTCCATCGGGATGGGGATCGCCTTCGAAGCGCTGCGAATCAATGAGCGTCGCCAGCTCACGCAGAGCATGCGCTGCTTGAGGGCCGAGGCTTCGTACATTCTAGATCAGCGGACGCTCGTCGGGGTCCCCGTCGGACCTGACGAGCCTTTGGAGCCTTTGGAATCGTTGGAGCCGTCGCCCGACCCGCAGCGAACGGTCGTGGGTTGGTCCGCCCCGGCGCAACCGCTCTCGAGCAGACCCGTACGAAAAGCTCCGGAGCGCGAGAGGCCGAAGCCCGACCCCGACTCGCCAGCGTTTCAAGGCGGCCTCGATCTCGCGACGTCGCTGTTTTCAGGCACGGATTCAGACTAGTGTAACTAGCGCACTTGAAGCATGCCTGCGCGAACACGATTGGCGCCGTCGTTCGGCCCGGACTTTACATCGAGACGCTCGTTCCCCTTGAACAAGCCGACGTAGATCACGTAGTCACCCACTGGGTAGTTTGCCGGAACGGTAAGCGCGTGTTCGTCCACGATGAGATCTCCTTTTTCCCAGTATTTGATCGGGTACTGGCCGTCGATCGGAACGTGGTCTCCATTCATGCGCTGTCCGTACCCGTCGATGTGGACGAAGACCTGATAGCCCTTGGGGGGGGTTCCGGTGACCCGCCAAAACCACGTCAGCGAGAAGCGCTGCCCGGCGCCAACATGATCTCCTCCGGGCAAATCGAGGTCGTAGCCGAGGAGCTCGACACGGTCGGCGAAGCTCACGTCGAGAGAGTGCTGAATCTCAGGGACTCGGTCTAGCACGCGGTCGGCAATGAAGTTTTGGTTGGGCCGTCCGTCGACGGGGTTCGCTGCGACCAGAAGAAGGCGCGTGCTCCGTGCGTCCGCAACATAGAGGTGACGCCCTGTCCTGCGACGGTACTTCCGGTTGAGCCCCGCCAGATCCCCCGCCGGAATTACCGCCCAGCGCTGCCCCTCATCTCGGAGGTAGTCGATGAGCGTCGATCGGTCGTCGATCTCCTCGGTGGGTGTCTCGGTGTAGTACCGCGCCGCGGTCGATGACGAACGATACGAGACGAGTGGCTCGCCACTGTCGCCGGCGAGCTCTTCATAAGCATCATAAACGGCCTTCGGAGAGAAGTGCTGGCTCAGCGCGGGTTGAAACGACACGGTCATGTATGCGGCGACCGCGAGCCCGCTGAAGAGCACGGGCAGCCCCCGGGCACTTCCCAGTCGACTGTAGGCGTATTGCAACCACGGAGCACCGAACACCAATGCAAGCACCACGATAGGCAGGAAGAACAAGACGCGGCCGACACGCACCACGACCGAGGCGAGTCGGAGGTCTGTCACCAGACAGAGAAAGCCGAACACCAGGCACGCGAGGAGTAGAAGCGCGGCGACGACCAACCAAGCGTCCTCCACGGGTCCTCGCGCCCACTGACGTCGAACCCACGCTTCGACGCGGCGTACGTCCGGCTTTTCAGTGGTCGCGGGGCTGACGAGCAAGAAGCAAAACGTCAGGGCGGCTAGGCCAAACACCGCCGTCCAGGCTCCGGCCGTCCGGACGACCGGAGGAACATCGAGCCCCTCGACGGCGAGACCGCGAAGCGCACTCTCTGGGGAGAGCGCATAGTCCCGGACCAACAACCCGATCAGAAGCGCGATGACCACCGCCGCGGGCCACCGGGGAGCGGGCTCGTCGATGATTTCGAACAACCAGAGCGCCACGATGCCGGCAAGCGGAACCACCGCGAGGTACGGGGGAATGCCGTAGCGCGACGCGAAAATCGTCCATGTGACGTGGGTGAACGCGGCCCACAGTAGCAACATCCATCCGAGGTCTTGCGCGCTGGTGTTTCGCTTCGTTCGCGGCGCCAAGACCCACAGAGCGGCCACCGGAAGCGCCGCGCTCCAGGGTGCAAACCCGTGGAAGATCAGCTCGAGCGCCTCGCCATAGGTCGGGGGATCCCCGCCAATGACGCCGCCTCCGATCCAGAGGCTGAAGTCTGGGGCGTCGCGGATCACCGCCCGGACGACCCCAGCGACCAATCCCGTTCCGGTTGCGAGGACAATCCAGCGTCCCAAGGGATCTCCGCGCCTGCCGTCGGTGTCCCGAGCGAGCATGCTCCACACCCCAACCGCGAGAAGGGGAGGCAACGGGCCGAGGAGCACGCCGCTTGCAAGGGTGCTGACCGCGATTCCTCCGCCGAGCCACGCATAGGACGCCAGTCGCCCCCGATTGCTCAGGGCCTCTGTGCAGGCACCAAACGCGGTAAGCCCCACCCATGTTTGGGCGGCAAAGCCGATGCCGTCGCCCATCATCAAACGCACGTTGAGCAAAAAGAGCGGCGAGGTGCCGAGGACGACGACTGCGATTAGCGCAGCGCGACGGCCGGCGTATCGGCGTACCAACGAGAAGGCGAGAAGGCAGGTCAAGAGCCCCGCGAGGACCCCGGGAAGCCGCCCAGCCCATGCGTGGATCCCGATGGTCTCGAAGCCCGCTCCGATCAACCAGACACGCAAGATCGAGCGATCGGATGTTTCAGTACCGGCCTCGCGCATCGTACGCGCGGCTTCGGCCGTCTCGAGCTCCCAGGGGTTCCAGATACCGAACGACCAAATCCCCCAAACGAGCAGCAGTGGGATGAGCGCGACCACTAACCGTTCGAATGCGACGGATCGGTTCAACACCGCGCGGAGCCTAACCCTGGCCTGGGGCTCAGTCCATGATTTCGTCGACTTGCTCGACCAGCGGCACGTCGTCGCCAGCCACGAGCTTGGGTGCGTCGGCGATGTCGCTCAGCTGAGCCTTTCGATCGCCAACTACCCTCTTGAACGGGGGAAGGTCACGCGCCGCCATGCGCCGACCCGGCGCGTTCAACTCCGTGATCGGATCGATGTACCGGTTGTACTTCTTGAGGCCAAAGTGCAGGTGCGGCCCCGTCGAGCGACCGGTCGAGCCCACGAATCCGATCAGCTCGCGCTGCTTCACGTACGTGCCGGGACGGATCCCGCCTTTGATGCGGTGCAGGTGCGCGTAGTACGTTTTGAAGCCTCTGCTGTGACGGACGGCGACCAGATTCCCGTTGGGACCCTTGCGTCCCACGAACTTCACGCGGCCATCGGCGGCAGCCCACACCGGGGTGCCGGTAACCGCGGCGTAGTCGACTCCGAGGTGGGGCATCGTTCGCTTCAAGATCGGGTGAAAGCGTCTCGGGTTGAAGTGAGAGGATAGGCGGTCGTAACGAAGCGGCGTTCGAAGCCAGCCACCCTGCATCGCCCGGCCGGTCTCGTCGTAGAACTGCCCGGGTACGTTGGGCGTTTCGTAGTAGAAGGCCTGTGCCTTCCCCGTTCGCTGGCCATCGTATTCGACCGCGTGCACCCGGCCGTAGCGCAGGAACTCCCCGTCTACCCGCTCCTCGTCGACGATGATTCGAAAGACATCCCCCTTGCGCGCTTGCAGCGGGAAGTTGATCCGGCCCTCGAACGCCTCGGTGAAAAAGGCGGCGAGGCCGGCGGGAAGCCCGATCTCCATCAAACCGTCGCCGATCGAGGTTTGTACCGAGGTGGCCCGCGCAATCGGCTCTCGTTCGACCTTGATGCGGATTTGCTCTGCACGAAAGAGCCCGTCTTCGCCTCGAGAGACTTCGACGAACTCCGTGGCCGAGGGGTGATACTCGAAGTGTTTGAGCGCTCCGTTCTCATCGCGCTCGACCACGAGCTTGTGCTCGGGCCGACACCGTCGGAAGTCGACGATGTGCTTCAACGCCTGCTCGATCTGATTGCACTCTTCGGCTTCGAGCCCCGCGTTCAGGAGGG
>JAPUKT010000103.1 GCA_027295555.1 Deltaproteobacteria bacterium | reverse complement strand
GGGCCGCGTGGCGAACAGGATGCGGTCGAAGGTCTCACCCCGAAGGAAATCACCCCAATCGGCGAGGCCGTTACCGGCGTGCGTCAGAAGCCCGACGCCCCATTGGGATTCCATTCGACCGACGCGAACCTGCCCGATGGGGACCAAGAATTCGATCCAGGCACGCTCGAGCCTCAGCGTCTCTTTGAGGTCGAAGCCATTCACATCCGTCACGGACTGGTCGACGGCAAATAGAGGCGTGCTGAATACGCGGGCGTTGTCGCCCCAGACGACGTTGTCGAAACCATCGACGGTGATACGGAGTCGGGCGATCGGGAGGTCGGGGTTCGGGCCATACGTGAGCTCGGGGTCGAGACGAAGACGCATGTTGCCGTAGTTGGCCTGGCCACTCGGCTGCTCGCCGGTGGCGGGGTCGGTGGGCAGTGGGACGTTGCCTATCCAGTTGTATCGCGCGCGGTAGTAACCGTGCATCTTCCACTGCAGCGGGATGAGGTCTTCGTCCTCTCGGCGGCGCTCCGCACGGCGGGTCACCTGAATCGCCCCGGGCTGAATTCTCTCTCGCTCGAACTCTTCGGTGCCGGCAGCGCTAGTGACGCCCGGCTCGATCTCCGCCTCTTGCTCCTTGATCCACGCTTCCTCGGTGGTCTCGTCCGGAGCCTCCTTTTCCTGTTCCAGCGATTCTTCCTCGGTCGGGTCACCCATGCCCTCCTCGGGATCGACCGTCCCTGGCTCTTGTGCTGAGACAAGGCCCGTTGGCAACAAAGCCAATGTCAAGATGGCTACCGTGATCCAGCTATTCTTCACGTCGCACCTCCGCCTTCACATCCTCGACGCTACCCTGCGTTCGCGTTCGCCCGGGAGAATGCACCCACAAAGCTGCGTCTGTCTACCAAGATCTTACGGATCGCCGCGGTCCGTGCTGGGCGGCGAATCGTGTGCGTTCCGCTGAACGGTTGTGCCGGAGGTCTGGGCAACGGATTTTCGCGCACACCCCCCTTTTCACTTCGGGTCGTTTGTCGGTGGGTCGACCGCGGTCGGCTCGGGTTCCGCTAGGGGCTCGCTCTCCACTTCTGGGCCCGGGGTCGGCTGGGCGTCTGGCTTCGGGGACTCGACGAGCTGGAGGGTCGTTTCGAATGTTCCCGTCGTGAGTCGGTACGTCTTGCCGGCGTACTCGAGATACCCGAACCCGTAGAGCAGAGACTGGGTTCCGAGCTCACCCACGATCTCGACGCGGTGCGTCGGAATGTACTTCATCGGGTCGAGCGCGAGGTGCATCAAGGACTCTGCGACCTCTTGGATGTCTGCCTGGTCTTCGAGGCGAAGCACCTCGATCTCGGAGGCCGGGACATCCGGTGTGGCCGGGTTCCTCTGGTACACGAGGATGCGCTCGAGCTTACCGAGCGGCAGCATCGATATGACCGCCGGCGGGTTCTTGATTTCGGGCAGCAATCGGGCGATGACCGCGGGCACCGCGCCCGGGTCGCACTTGTACGCAACGCCTCGCACGGTAGCCGTCGACGAGGAACCGTCGCCGTGGGCCATCGCGGGTTGCATGTCGTGCACCGAGGCTGTGCCGGTCCCATGCACGATTTCGGGCTCTCCCAAGAGGACGTGGGTAGCGCCCATCTCCGCAGCCTGATTTCGCGCGTTGGTGGTCGCGGATTCGACGATGATGCGCTTCTTGACGTAGCCGCCACCCGCGCCACCCCCGTGCGCGACGACCTCCCCGAGCTCCTCGCAACCAAAGGGCTCGGTTCCGAGCAACGCCACATCGGTTCCGTGGCTGGTCAACTGGGAGGCCTTGCAACCGGGCTGGAAGAGCATCGCCAAACCGAGCGTGAGCGCGCCGAGCGACGCGTAAGAGCCGCGGGCGGTGGGAAATCGAAGCGTCATCACCATTGTCCGCCTGGAGCACAATCCAACAACCGCTCGAAGTCAAGCCGCGCGCCGATCGCGAGATTCTCCTTGTGAGATCCGGCCGAACGTGATTGCCTCCGGAGAATGCGAAGCCTCCTTCTATTGTTGCTCCTCGGGCTCCTGATCAGCGGCGATTCATTCGCCAACGAGGCCCAGGCTGCTGTTGAGCCCTCCTACAGGCTGCGAATTGCCACCCTGGCCCCTAGGCAATCTCCGCTCGGTGACGAGTACCAGAAGATCAAAATCGGCATGAGAAAGGCCACCAACGGCCAGGTGTCGATGCAGATGTACTACGGCGGTATCGCCGGCGATGAGAGCACGGTCGTGCGCAAGATGCGCATCGGGCAGCTCGACGGTGCGCTGATGACTTCGGCCGGCTTGAGTGCGATCGCGCGGCAGGTGTTGGTGTTGCAAGCACCGGGGTTGATCACGACGTATCCAGAGCTCGAGGAAGTGCGAAACGAGTTCGGACCCGAGTTCGAAGCACTCTTTCTGAAAGCCGGCTACGAGTTGATCGCATGGGGCGACGCCGGGCGAATCCGGATGTTCTCGAAGCACAAGATTCGTGAGCCGGGCGACTTACGGAAGGCGCGACCTTGGGCTTGGCGCGACTCTGCGACGATGCAAGCCTTCCTCACAGCCGCGGGCGCAAATGGTGTGCTGCTCGGTCTCCCCGAAGTCTATTCTTCGCTGCAGACCGGCATGATCGATACGCTG
>JAPUKT010000102.1 GCA_027295555.1 Deltaproteobacteria bacterium | reverse complement strand
TGGGTGACGGGACCGGCGCCGTCATGATCGACGGGAAAATGCAAGACGACGCAACGTACAAGCAGTGCAAGGTGATGGTTGAGCTCGCCCGCAGGCTCGCCGAAAAAGACCCCGAGCTGAAGCAGGCGTACCGGTTCTAGGAGTTGAAGTGACCACCCAAGCTGTCGAGGGCGTAGGCTCGAACGACTTAGGGTTGCGTGACGCAGAGAAGAGGGGCTAGTCTCCCCGTTCCACGATGCGCTTTTACGAATTCGAAGCGAAGCGACTCCTCAAAAACCACGGGATTCCGCTGGTTCAGAGCGAAGTTGCAAAGACGCCCGATGAGGCGGAAAAGGTTGCTTCGGGCATCGGCGGCCCCATCATCTTGAAGGCCCAGGTCATCGCGCCCGGCCTCACCGCTGCGTCGGTGAAAGAGGCAGCCGACCCTGCCGGCGCAAGAGCCGCCGCGGCCGAGCTCCTCGGGCTCGACGATGGTGGTCGCAAGCCCAACGGCATTCTGGTCGAAGCGAGACCAACCGGGGAAGCGGTATACAGTCTGAGCTTCACCTATGACGGGACCACCAAGCGTCCGGTGGTCGCGGCAAGCGACATGGCTGGCAAGATCGACGACCTCGGGGATACTCACCCCGAACGCATCGTCCATCGGCACTTCTCGGCGCTCTATCCGTTCTCCGATTACATCGCCAAAGAGCTCGCCAAGTCACTCACCCTCGGGGGCAACGACCTCAAGCGCATGACGCGGATCGTGTCCGGGCTCGCGCGGCTTTTTCTCGAGTACGACTTGGCGGACCTCGACGTCACGTCATTGGTCAAGCTCGGGGACGGGAAGTTCGTCGTGCTCGACGTCGAGGCCGACCTCGAGATCGAAGCCCGCCATCGGCAAAGGCCGATGCTCGACGAGCTCGGTTTCGCGAAGGACGATCTTCGGCAGGTGCGTGAACCCACGGAGTTCGAGCTCGAGGGCGCGCGGATCGACGCGGAAGATCCTCGAGGCATCATCAGCCCAATCGCCGAGTTCGACGGCAACATCGGCTTGGTCATTGGCGCCGGTGGCGGGTCGCTGACTTTGACCGATGCGGTGCGAAAGCACGGTGGCCGACCGGCCAACTATGCGGCGATGGGCGGTAACCCGAGTGTGGACAAGGCTCGCAGGCTCACCAAGCTCGTGCTGAGCAAGCCGGGCGTCGACAAGATCGCCGTGATGTCCAACGTAGTTTCCAACACACGCGCCGACCTCGTCGCGCGCGGCGTCATCAAGGGCATCACCGAATTGGGGTTCGAGCCAGCAGACAAGATCTTGATCTTTCGGGTCCCGGGAGCTTGGGAGGCCGACGCAGCCAAGATCCTCCAAAAGTACGGCGTCGAGTATTGCGATCGCACGGTTTCGATCAGCGAAGCGGCGAGACGTGCCGTTGAGAAGGTTGGCTAGAGGAATCAACAATGGCCGTTATCGTTCACGAAGATTTCCAGTTCATCGTCCAAGGCATCACTGGGCGTGAGGCACTGAACTTTACTCGCGAGTGCTTGCAGTACGGCTCGAAGATCATCGGTGGCGTCACCCCCGGAAAGGGTGGCCGTGAGGTGTACGGCGTTCCGGTCTACGACACGGTCCGGGAGATCACCGAGAAGGAAAGGGTCGATGGAACCATCATCACGGTGCCACTCGCCTTTGCGCCGGATGCTGCGTACGAAGCGATCGATGCCGGCATCAAGGAGGTGATCATCATCACCGAAGGCATTCCGCGTAAAGACGCCTCCGCCGTCGTCGAGTACGCAGCGCTCCACGGCGCTCGAGTCATCGGTCCAAACTGCCTCGGAATCATCGTGCCTGACGTGTGCCGCTTTGGAAGCCTTGGTGGGCCCGCGGTCGACTGCCGCAAGGCCTTCAAACCAGGGGTCGTCGGGGTGATGTCGCGTTCGGGCGGGATGACCACCGAGATCTGCAACGCGCTGACCCTCTCCGGGCTCGGCGTGAGCACGGCGATTTCGATCGGCGGAGACCCGGTGATCGGGTCGACCTACGCCGATCTGATTCCACTGTTCGAGGCGGATGAAGACACCAAGGCCGTGGTGGTCTACTCCGAGCCCGGCGGCACTGCCGAAGCGGAGCTCGCGCGCTGGACCCAGGAACACAACAGCCGTCTTCCCATCGTGGCATTCGTGGCGGGTCGCTTCATGGATGAGATGCCCGGCATGAGCTTCGGCCATGCGGGGACGGTCGTAAACAAGAAGGTCGATTCGCCCGCCGACAAAATACGCCGGATGCGAGAGGCCGGGATTTCCGTCGCGGAAGAGATCGGCGACATTCCAGACCTCGTCCGAGAGCGCATCGGAAACTGAGCGGCAGAGGAATTATCATGGCTATGTTCATACGCGTAGATGTCGACAATGGCGTCGTCGAAAAGACCCCCGGTCTTGCCGACAAGCTCGTCGAAGTGTGCCCCGTCAAGATCTTCAAGCTCAGCCCCCAGGCGAACGCCGTCGAGGTCGTCGAGGACAACGTCGACGAGTGCACCCTATGCGACCTGTGCATGCAGGCCTCCCCCGAAGGCGTCCGCGTCGTAAAGCTCTACGAGTAGGGGACACCGGAGGGTGTCAGCGCCCACGTCAGCGCCAGCGCCAGCGCCAGCGTCCGTGTCAGCGTCAGCGTCCGTGCCAGCGTCCGTGTCAGCACCAGTGCTAGTGCCAGCGCCAGCGCCAGCGTCAGCGCCAGCGCCAGCGTCAGCGTCGGTGACGGCGTCAGTCGCACACGGTTGGCGTCCGGGGTCGACCTGCGCGATCGGCGGGTTCATGGTACGCGCATGAAGGAACGTCGCTGGAGGATCGCTGCTCTGATCGTGGCCGTTGTGCTCGTGGTTCTCGGCTCGGGCGTATACGTGTTGACGACGCGCGCTGTCGAGCTCGGGATTCGGGCGCAGCAGGCATTTCTCGAGTCCGTTCTATCCGAGCATGAGGCCTTCGAGACCGATCGTGGCGTCGTGCATCGCTATTCGGGTGGTGAAGGGGACGTCCTCGTTCTGATCCACGGATTCGGCGACAGCGCGAGCGGCTGGTCGCAGGTCGTGCGAACATTGGCCGAGCACTATCGCGTCGTCACGCTGGACCTGCCCGGACACGGCGCTTCCGATCCGGACGCGCCGCCGCTTGGTTTCCATGACCTCGAGGCAGGGCTCGACGCCGTGCTCCGAAACGAAGGCGACCGGCTCATCTTGCTCGGGAGCTCGCTTGGGGGCTGGTTGGCCACACGGTTTGCGATCGATCACCCCGAAAGGGTTCGGCGCCTTCTCTTGTTGAACGCAGCGGGTGCTTCGTGGGTGGAACACGGCGAAGAGCTTCTCCTCCCAAGGACACGCGCCCAGCAGCGTGCGAAGAATCGCGCCCTCTTGGGCACCAAGGCGCCGCCGGCGCCCGATTTCCTGCTCGACCAGTTGATCGAGCACGGCCGACGCCCGCGCCTTCAGTCGCTGTGGGTCGAGCAGCAGGGCCATTTCCTCGACGAGCAATTGCCCGAGCTGCGCATTCCCGTCGACATGCTTTGGGGCACCCCCGACCCCTTCTTTCCGATCGACAGCTATGCCGAGCGGCTGCTCGAAACACTTCCGGACGCGCGACTCCATCGCCTCGATGGATGCGGGCACGCCCCGCAGTACTCGTGCCCCGATCTCCTCACCGAGCTCGTCCTCGAACTGCTCGCGCCGGACGATTCGGAATAGCTCGCCAAACGCCGGGGTTCGTCTAGTCGCTCACTCTTCTGGGGTCCTCGGCATGTCCCAAGGCGTGCCGGTCAACCCGAGGACGAGCCGCTGAAGCCTCGACGGCTGCGGACGAGTCGAGGGAAGCGGGAGCTCGTGCTCCTTCATGAGCCCCGAGTGAAGCCCAGGCATCAAGTCGAGCTTTCCGTAGGGTGCGAGCGCGTTATCGACGGCCTTGCGGGCCGAGGATGAGAGCGCCTCGTACTCGTGTTGAAGCACCTCGAGGCAATACACGCGGTAGTGCACCACCCTGAGCCCCTTGTAGGTGACGCCGTGGGCGTGGTGGTCGACTCGCTTCTTCCCAGCCTTCCAGGCCTCCGCCGAACGCAGAAGAAACGGCCAATAGGTTTGCACGATGTCTTTCAGGAAGTACTCCCAACCGCGATGCGAAAAATCGGATAACGTTCGCTCCGCGGGAAGTCGGCTTGCACGTGCGTTCCAAACTCGCCCGACCCACGCGTAGACGGCGGGCGCCCGTTCCTGCATCACGCGGCTCGGCGTCGGGTCTTCCGCGTAGTGGCGGAACATCGGTCCGAAGAGGCCGATGTCGACGAGTGTCGGATGGCTCCCTAACAGATACGGCTGGTCCTCCAGGATGGCGCTCATGTTGTCGAGGAGATCCAGGTATTGCTGCTTGATGTGTGGCTCGGTCTCGGCGGTCATGCCGTCGCCCGTGAGATATGTAGCGATCTGGCGTCGGCCGAAGTACCAGCCGGCCAACCAGTTCGGCGCGGGGAAGTCCCCCAACACTTCGCTGCCGATCCGTGACATGAGGAGCTTTCGTGACTCGGTGGGCCTCCACCGCCAATAGAGCGAGGCACGCCAACACCATTCATCGGCATAGTCTTCGAGTAACTTCGACAAGAAACGAAGGGCCGGGTCCTTTGGGATCACAGGTGGATCCGGATATTGCGAATCCAACCATTCGATCATCGGCGTCGTGTCTTTGAGCCATTGCCCGTTGGCCATTCGGATAACCGGGACCTTCATCAAGCCGGTAGCCGCGAGTACCTCGTCGCGCATCACCTTCATGCCGACTATGCGGCGCTCGTACGGGATCTCCTTGTACCGAAGATACGCTTCCATCTTGCCGCTGAAGTACGACATTTCCGCCACGTATGCGGTCATCGGCTCCCACTCCGGGTGCCCCACTCGGGTGGGCGCTGATGACTGGCGACCCAAGGTCCAGCTCGGTGGATCGCTTGCGGGGAATGATTGGTCCCCGCAATCGTCGACGATCGCTTGCTCGTCAATCATGGACTCGGGAGCGTACCACGTGCTCGACCAACCGCTCAAAGGCCAAGGGCTCGATCAGGAATAGCCTGATCGAGCCCTAAAACCGAAACACGTACTCCAACCAAAGCCAGTGCTCGGGGTTCGGAACGCGCGCCACGGTGGATTCACGCCGATCGAGGAATACGCGAAAATCGTATCGCGTTCGCAGTGTGTCGCGCTCGCGAATCGTGACCGCGGCCTCCAGGTAGCTCCACAGCACTTGCGCGAGCCGATGGTTGTTGGCGATGTCCTCGAAGTCGTACCGCACGCGAGCCCGGATGCGGAGTCGGTCGATTGGCCGCGAGGTGATCTGAAGCAGCGTCGCGATGTCCCGTCGAGGGCCGCGCCCCACGGCGAGCTCCACCCATTCGTGTTGGCATTGCGCCGAGATCGTCAGCCGTCTGCTGGGCTCGTAAGCAAGCCGTGTGGCGGTGACGAGACCCTGACCGTTGCTGCTTCGGTAGGACCCCCAAAACGCCCACCCCCACGGTCCGCGCATGTCCAGGTCCACGCGCGCAAAGAGCGCGGCTTCGACCCCACGTTCGGAGAGCCTGCGCCAGACATCGGCCACGGTCCGCAAGCCCAGCTTCCGCCCGAAGTTGCTGGTCGTTCTCAGGCGAAGCCCGGTTTCATCACGCGCTCGAAGCCCATCGAGCTCGTCGGGCGCAGACACCGGCCTTGCGTAAGGGTTCGCATAGTCCTCGCCGTAGTAGCGAACCGAGATATCGAGCTCTGTCGTCTGAAGGACGGTGACGCTTCGCAGGATCGCGCCATACCCACCTCCGCCTCCCACTTGGGAGTCGAAGCTACGCGCAAGCTCGACGAAAAAGTCTTGCACGCCAAACCCGTACGCCGCGTCGATCCCTAGCGCGCCGAACGGGCCGCCAAAGGGCCTTCGCGCGAATTCTTGGAAGTCGAGATCGACGCCATCGACGAGCCATGTCGGGACGGACCCGTACCCGGTCATGCCCACGTGGGCTCGAGTGCTCCAAAAGTAACTGACGTTCGCTCCGCCAAGGCCCTCGGCAACCATGGCGGGCAGGGTGGCGAAGGTGACCTCGCTTGTCGGCTTTGCGGGATCGGCGCCTCGCACATACACCGGCGGGGCCTGGCAAGCCGGATCATCATCCAGTCTGGGGTCCATGCACCTGCCTGCGTTCGCGACTTCGATCCGCGGGACTCGGTGTACTTGATACGAACCCCATCCGTAGGCCTGCAACCAGCCTCGGCCGACCTCGATCTTTCGCACACCGACGGCGGCGCCCGCCAGGCGGTTCGTCCATTTGTAGTCGGGCGTAACCCGCGCAACGAGCTCGGTCGAGCACGGAGATTCGACCAGCTCTCCCGCTCTCCGCCTGCATCGGAGTGCGAGGTCGTTTCCCCTCCGGAGCTCGTAGTCGCCAAAGAAGCCATTCGGGGTGATCTGATCCGTCACGTCGAAGGTCAGCCGTTGACCGAACCCGATCCGATAGGTCCCTGCGACGACCTCCCACTTCTCGTCGTCCCACTCTGCGTAGAGCTTGGGGACCACGAACCGGACCCGTTCGGGTTCTGCAGTAAGTGCTTGGCGGCTCGGATCCCATTGCACGCGATGAACATCGTTGCGGGTGAGTAGCGCGACGACCCCGATGTCGAGATTCCGAAGTGTCTTGACCCGTG
>JAPUKT010000101.1 GCA_027295555.1 Deltaproteobacteria bacterium | reverse complement strand
AACATGAGAATTACGGCAAGCAGGTCGCGTCGGGTCGCGCGGAAGAAAACGTCGATTACTCGTAGCGATACGCTGTTGGCATCCCGAGCCGCCCGTCGAAGCGATCTATCGAAGAACACGAAAGATGTACTGGGCGCGTACTTGCGAACGAAGAGAAGAACCAGGAATAGCGTGAGCACCACGAGAACCAAGACAATCACGAGCGACCACCCCTCTACCTCGGTGATGCCTTCGCGCATCCACCCGATGCCAAAGCCCACGAGCGTTGCTAAATAGGTCAGGTTGTCTACTAGAGAGTCGATTGCGGCCCCGAGCTTGGAGTCTCGTGCGGTGACGCGTGCCATCTCGCCGTCCACGCCGTCGAACATCGAGGCGAATTGAAAGAGCACGCCGGTGACCGCCAACCAAAGCGCACCAGGCTGCGCCGCGGCGAAACCACATGCCAGGCCAATGACCAGGCTGATTGCGCTTGCAGCATTCGCGCTCAAGCCCGCTTTGAGAAACCAACGGCTGAAGAATCGACTTTGCGGGCGATTGAACCGACGAGATACCAAACCATCGGTGCTCTTTCCCGTTCGGAGAAGAAGGATCCGTTCGGCTCGCCGGCGTTTCGACTCGTCGGAGACATCGAGGAAGTCGTGCTCCGTCAGTAGGTGGATCGGCGTTTCTTCTGAGACCGGCCCCCAGTCGAGCTCTGCACCATCGGGAGCACGCAATCGACGAGGTGGCTCGACCTCCCGGAGGACATCAAACAAGCTCTGCTCGAGGACCATGTTGTCGGGGACGATCAACGTCCGGTTATCTCCATCGGCCCCGGTTACGCTCACGAGGGAAGCCGCGCTGCGCACGATGACACGCTCGTTTCGGTCGCGAACCCTCATGCCGAAGATCTTGGGCCCTCGGGAGTCAGCCAGTAGAACGCGAACTGATCGTCCCATCACGCGACTGGCTTACCAGCTAGCGGGTTAACCCCCGACGGCTGCTCTCTCGGTAAGCCGCATTGCTTTGCGACGGAGTTGGATCAGACCGTCTCGTACGATGCTCTTGACCTCTCCGGCGACATATCCGATCGGGTCGTTCACGGCGAGCGACATATCGACCGTGCAGTAGACGCCGCAACCGTCCTGGCAATCCTTCGGGTGGTTGTACGAGATCAAGTCCTCAGGCGTGATGTCGAGGATGTGTTTGTCGGTCCGCACCTGGCTGCAAAGCCAGAACTGACCCTGCGCCGAAACGAAAAAGTACTTGTACCCGGCAACGCAGGACCACTCGTTCGTCTTGCCCGCGAGCATGTCCTTTTGGTATTGAAGCAGCCGCCAGCTCGTGTGAATCGCTTCACCCTTGCGCTTGAGATCTTCTTGATAGTCGAGTACGCGCTGCATTCCATCCACCGCCGGATAGAGTCGAAGCTTTCGGTCGTTCACGAGGTCATCGTGGATCACGCGACAGTGCACTCGCACACCTTCTTTGAGGCATTCATCGATGACTTGCGCTGCTTGGTCGACACTGTCGTGGAATAGAACGCCTGCCACCACGAGCTTGACGGGCGAATCCTCAAACCAGGCGAGCTTGTGGCGAACCGTCTTGAGGGACTTTCGCGTGGCTTCGATCGGCGTCATCCGGTCGATCGAGATCTGTAGGCTGTCGAGGCCCGCGTCGGCCATGTCGGCAAGCATTGGCTTGGTCAGCAAGAACGCGTTCGTCGACATACTGACCTTGAGAAAGCCGAGTTGTTTGGCATATCGCACCAGCTCCACGACGTCTGGGTGCATCAGTGGCTCGCCACCCTGAAAGCCGATCCGCAAGCACCCGAGCTCTCGGATCTTGTCGAGGTACCTCTTCAGATCCTCGGTTTTAGGATGCGGGACCGAGTTGTCGTACTCGTTACAATAATGACAATCGAGGTTGCATTGGTCGGTCAGGTAAAGGTGCGCCGTCCAAGGCTTTGTGTCGTACAAGCGCGGGGCCTGGCGTATTAGGCTCATCGTTTCAAGGTCTTCCTGCGGGCTCGGGACAACTCGTCGATACGTCCCTCTATCATGTTTTGGGTTCCATCCAAGTCCTCGCCAAGCGCCGCGATCAGGCGTTCTGCCTCGGCCTGGGTCTCTGGGGTGTCGACGTCGATCCAGGTTGCGTCGCCGACGTCGGCTGCCTTCATTCGGCCCTCCGCGGCCAGCACAGCGACCCCTTGTGAAAGCGAGCAGCCCTCGGGACCGTTGACGGTGTCCAGCGCCTCGATGAGGGCAGGCGTGATCAAGAAAAGCCACGTGTCTAGCGCATTGTAGTCGTCGAGCTCTTTTCCAATTCTCGTGATGCGGTCGCCCCGGACCTGGACTTTCGTCGCGTCGTCCAAGTCGAAGCAGTCGTCGATCCGATAATCGACACCGAGCACGGACTCTCGCTCCGCTACCGGATACGAAGCCACCGATGACAGCAGTCGCGGGGACCACAAATGATCGCTCATCAAGAGCAAGGTCGGCCCCGTGACGAAGTCGCGCGCCTTCAACATCGAGGTGCCGTTGGGCTTTTCGTATTCCTCGTTGGGGAAGAACGAAAGCTTCGCCCGGTGCTCGTAGTCTGAGAGACCGCTCGTCAAGTCTTCACCGAGGTGGCCGACGACGACGCCGATTTCTCGGGCCCCCCCTTTCTCGAGGGCCCTGATGATGCGAACGATGAGAGGCACGCCCGCGACCTCGCGTAGCGGCTTCGGCACGGGGCGGCCATCGGCAAGGCGTCTGCCGAGACCGGCGGCGAGGATGACCGCACGGTCTCGTATGGGTGGTGGGTGGGTAGACACGATGTAGCTAATTCTTCACACCCGTGAACCCCATTCACAGTGATGTTGCAAAACTATCACGTAGTCAGGGATTGCTTGGTGCCGCTCACTTCGATCGCGCCCACCCGGGCAAGCTCTTCGATAGTCCTGCATGTCGCATGCCGTTGCCAGATGACCGCGACCAAGAAGATACCGTTCATCAGGAAGACTCGGATGAAAAGGTAGACGTCCAGGCGGTTGAGCATGGCGCATATCGCCATCAGATAGCTGTGCGGCGCCGATGACACGAGCGCCCAAAGCCGCATGGGCCAAAGGTTCTCTTTCCTATAGATTTCAGCTGTTTGGTCATCGCTCTGAAGCAGTTGGCTCAGGCGCCAAGCGTTGGGGTTGAGCCAATTGACGACCGCCTTTTGCCGCATCAGGTGGGGCACGAGGGTGTACTTCATCGCCATCTGAATGATGGGCCCCTCGTTGCGAGCTGCTTCGACGGTTTCCGCGATCTTATCGGCATCGTGGCCCTCGCCACCTTGGCCCGGCCGGGTCCCGCGCAGATACGACTCCTTGTAGAAATCATAGGCGGCCAGGTGCATTACCGTGAGGCCCAGAGCGGGGACCATCAGGACGAGATGGTAAGGATTATGGTAGGTTACCCAGATGTGGTAGAAGGCCGGGAAGACGGTGAAGACCGCGACCAGGGCATCGGCCGACCCGTCCAGGGCTCGCCCGAATTCCGATTGTAGGTCCTTGGCGCGGGCCAGAATGCCGTCCGCGCCATCCAAAATCGCGGCCGCCCACAGGCAAGCGCCCCCGACAAACATGGCGGTCGGCGTACCCCAGATAAAGGCGCAACCGGCGAGAAAACCTATCACGACGGTCGATAGCGTGATCATGTTGGGGGTGATGCGGGTCTTGAAGATCGACCTTACGAACCAATACGCGAGCGTTCGGTGTACGTATCGATTCACCAAATCCTCGACGTCGTTTGATTTCAGGACGGCGCCAAACGGGGGCAAATGAGCCATTTAGACCAGGTTGCCTGCAAATTTCACGCCATCTTTGCGAGATCGATCACAATCTGACACAAGAAGGGCTCGATGGCATACGCCCTGCTAAGGAACGAACCGATGCGCCATCACGCCCTGCAGGACCGATTGCGTCCCCTTCCTCGGCATCCGCTCAAAACGGCTACACGTGCGCTCAACGCCATGTGGCGCCCCGAGTCGCCCCTGCTCACCCAGCTCGTGGTCATCCGCAGGTGCAATCTGAGCTGCGGCTACTGCAACGAGTACGACGACCATTCGCCACCGATCTCCGTCGAAGAGCTTTTCGCGCGGGTCGACCATCTAGCCGAGCTGGGCTGTCTGATCCTCACGTTGACTGGGGGCGAGCCCTTCATGCACCCCAAGTTGGACGAGGTCGCCGCTCGCGCAGTCTCCCACGGCATGGTGGTGACCGCGATCTCCAACGCGTACCCGATCACCAAAGGGTGGATCGAACGTATGAACGACGCGGGCCTTTCGTTGTTGCAGGTCTCAGTCGACAACATGGAACCCAACGAGGTGTCGCAAAAGTCGTGGTCGAAGATCAAGAAGCGCCTTCTACTGCTCAAGGAGCACGCCAAGTTCAAGCTGAACATCAACGCGGTGCTTGGATCGTCTCCCCCGGAACAAACGCGCGAGTTGATTGACGAGATCCGCTCTTTGGGGTTCTACATGACGGTTGGCCTCTTGCACGACCAACAAGGCCAGATCGATCCGGGGCTGATCGGGGACATCCTTCCAGAGTTCCACGAAGAGATGCGAGCGCTCTGTAACAAGAGCTTCTTTCATCAGTTCGGCGAAGGCTGGGAGCAAAAGATGCTGCAAAGGGGCACGGCTCCGTGGCGCTGCCGGGCGGGCGCGCGGTACCTCTATATCGACGAGTTTGGGAAAGTGGCCTACTGCAGCCAGCGTCGAGCTGAACCAGGCATTTCTCTGCTCGAGTACACGCGCGACGATCTCAAACGCGAGTATGACCGTCCCAAGGGCTGCGAGGACAGCTGCACCATCGCGTGCGTTCGACGCGCCTCGAGCCTAGACGAGTGGCGCCCCCAACGGGGCCCCGTGGCATCCCCCAAAGTGTCGCTGCCGACAGTCTAGAAGCCAATCTCAGGGGGACGCGCGCCGGTTCATTCGTCCCAGAGGGTCTGCGGCGAG
>JAPUKT010000100.1 GCA_027295555.1 Deltaproteobacteria bacterium | reverse complement strand
ACACGGGGTTCAGCGACGTCATGGGCTCCTGGAAGATCATCGCGATGTCGTTACCGCGAATGCTTCGCATGGTGCGCCCCTTCGGATCGAGCTTGACCAGGTCGATGACCGCGCCCTTTCCTTCGTAAAGGATCTCCCCCGACTCGATCCGGCCCGGCGCGCGCAGAAGCCTCATCACCGAACGTGCGGTCACCGACTTGCCGCAACCACTCTCACCCACGACACCGAGCGTTCTCTCCCGCTCGATCGTGAGGCTGATACCGTCCACCGCGCGCCCGACGCCTTCATCCATGTGGAAATAGGTCCGGAGGTCCTTGATCTCGAGAAGGGGCACGCGCTATCTCCGCGCCTCGAGGCGCGGGTTCAACGCCTCTTGCAGCGCGTCGCCGACGAGGTTCGACGCCAAAACGAACATGAACAACGCCAGGCCGGGCCCCAGGAGGAGATAGGGCGACGTGCGCAGAAAGTCTTTGGACTCGTTCAACATCGCTCCCCACTCCGGCGTGGGCGGCTGCACTCCCAGGCCCAGAAAGCTGAGCGCCGAGGCCGAAAGGACGAGCACGGGCAGCGTCAGCGTTGCCTGCACGATGATCGGCGAAGAGATGTTCGGCCAGATGTGGCGGCGCAGGATGTGCCAGCGGCCAGAGCCCACCGCGATCGATGCCTCGACATAGGGCGCTTCCCTCACGGACAACGTCACCCCGCGCGCGATCCGGACGAACTTCGGGAGCTGCGACAGACCCAACGCGACGATGACGCCGGCCTCCGACGGTCCAGCAATCGTTACGATGACGATCGCCAGCATGATCGTCGGGAAGATGAGCATCATGTCCGTCATCCGCATCACGATGGATTCGACCGCGCCGCCCACATAGCCCACATACATACCCAGCGACGCTCCCAACAGAAGCGCCAAGAGAACCGCGGCCGCGGTCATCTTCGCCGTGACTCGAGTCGCCAAGATCACGCGAGACAAAACATCGCGGCCGAACTGATCGGTGCCCAGCAAATGTTCCGCCGACGGTGTCCGAAACACTTCACGCAAACTCGTCTCAAGAGGGTCGTAAGGGGTGATCCACGGAGCCAAAGCCGCGACCACATAGAGTCCCACCAGCACGCAGGCCGAGAACACAAACACCCGGTCGCGCCTGAAACGCCGGACGACGCTCATTCGTACCTTATGCGTGGGTCGACGTAAGCATAGAGCACGTCGACCACCAGGTTGACCGCGATAAACATCAGCGCGAAGACGAGCAAAGCGCCTTGCGTTACCGGCAGATCCCGGCTCAGGATCGACTCCACCATCATGCGCCCGAGCCCCGGCCATGTGAAGATCGTCTCCGTCACCACCGAGCCGCCCAACGTCGCGCCGAAGCCCAGGCCGAACAACGTGATGATCGGAAGAAGGGCGTTCCGGAGCGCATGCTTGAACACGACGACGACCTCCGCCACTCCCTTGGCACGCGCGGTCTCGATGTAGTCCTGGCCAAGGGCGTCCACCATGCTCGAGCGAACCATGCGTGTCAGCACCGCCGCCTGAAACGCACCCAGCGTCAGCACCGGCATAACGAAACTCTTCCAAGAGCTCAGCCCCCCAGTGGGCAGCAGGCCGAGCTTGACCGAAAAGAAAAAGATCGCGAGCAGTCCCGACACGAAGACGGGCGTGCAAATTCCGAGTAGAGCGAGAACGGTAACCACTCTGTCTATCTTCGTGTTCCAGAACATGGCCGCTGTGCAGCCGAGAACGAGGCTTATGACCATCGCGAAGGCCATCGACCAGAAAGCTAGCTGGGCGGTGTTGACAATTCTCGGGAGGATCAACGACGTGACGGGCTCGCGCGAGTAGTTGGAAACACCGAGATCCCCAACCAGCACTTTGGCCATGTAGGTCGCGTACTGGACCGGCAACGGCTCGTTGAAGCCGTAGGCTTCTCGAATCCCCTCGACGACTTCCGCCGGCGCGTTGTCGCCCGCGAGCAAGAGCGCCGGGTCTCCCGGAATCGCGTGAAACAGGCAGAAGAGAAACGTGACGAGCAGCAAGCCCGCCGGCACCATGAAGAGCAGTCTGCCGAGAATCAGCCTCAGCATCGAAGTCGGCTCAGCATCGAAGTCGGCTCAGCGCGTCACTCCTTGACGCTCCATCTCCGACCGGTCGATCCATGCGAAGCGCGCTGGATACTGATCGACGGCGAGAATGCGGTCGCCGTGTACGTAAGACCGCGTCGCCAGATTCAACGCCAGCGTCGGGAGGAAGATGACGGGCGCGTCTTCGAGAAGCTCCATCATCCAGAGACGCACATATTCCTTGCGCCGCGCCGCGTCCATTTCGTGATGCGCGAGCACGCTGAGCCGGTCCACCTCCTCGCTCGCATAGAACATGCGGTTCGCGCCCATCGGCTTCCACGCCTTGCTGTACGTCATCATCATCATCGGCTCGTCCGGGTCCGCGGTGGGAATACCCCAGGAAAGAAGCACCATGTCATATCGGGCGTCGTCTGGGCCTAGGTTCGTCGCTGCGCCGAACGCCGAAGACTCCCAGAACTGAATCTCTACGTCGACGCCAATCTCCCGGAGCATCGTCTGCACGAGCTGCGCGACCTTGTCATCGCCTTTCGTGGCACCTCTGCGCGCGTATAACCCCAATTCGAGTCTTCCTCCGTGCTCGTCCTCGACGACGCCGTCACCGTCCCGGTCGATGAAACCCGCCTCCTCGAGCAGGCGCCGCGCCTCGTCTGGGTCGTAAGGGAAAATCGTGCTCTCACCGGGCT
>JAPUKT010000010.1 GCA_027295555.1 Deltaproteobacteria bacterium | reverse complement strand
TTATGGCCAACGCAGGATTAGTACTGGTGTGGAAGCAGGTGAAGACCGGGCGCGAGGCTCAGGCGCTCGAGCTTTTCGGCTCTACGATGAACTACTACACGCAGCTGCGTGAACGCGGCGAGATTCAAACCTTCGAACCGGTGCTGCTTCTGGCGCACGGAGGCGACGACGTCAACGGTTTCATTCACGTCCGCGGGACCGAGGAACAGATCGACACTCTACGACGCTCGGACGAGTTTCGATCGATGTCGTTGCAGTGCATCTATTGCCTAGACGGGTTTGGAGTCATCGACGCCGTCACGGGTGACGAGCTCACGCAGATGATGACCGAGTGGGGCAAGCTCATAGGTAAGGGCTAGTCCTCGCAGATCAGGGGCCACGGGGCGGACTCTTCGAGCTCGAAAGCGAGCTCGAGGAGGGTTCGCTCTTGGCCGAGAGCTGCGGCAAGTTGGACGCCAATCGGCAAGCCCGTCTTGCTCATGCCGGCAGGTAAGGAGATCGCCGGTGCCCCCGAGACGTTCTGGACAGCGCTGAAGGGGACAAACGCTTTCAAGCGCTCGATCGCGAGGTCGAACGGAACCTCGGGGCCGAGGTGCCCGAGGCGAGGCGGTGGGGTTGCGACCGTGGGCGTGAGGAGCACGTCGCAATCGTCGAAAAGCGACTCGTAGAACCTCCCAAACTGGCGGAGGCGGTGGACCGCAGCCGGCATGCTGAAGACGTGCTCCCGAAACATTCGTGCCAACCCCCGCGTGAACTCTTCTACCTGACGCTTGTCGAACTTGGGGTGGATGAGTCGTCGGCCGAATTGGAGGATGCCGAACGCCATCGTCGACCAAAGGACGAGGAAGTCATCCGAGAGCACCTCGTCGAAGGGAGGCGCCACCTCCTCGACCGAGTGTCCGTGCGCCTCGAAGAGCTTGGCGATCCTCTCGACGCTGGCCACGCACTCCGAATCGGTTTCGCGGCCATGGTTCCATTGGGAGAAGAAGCGGATTCGTCGTCGAGGCCCGGAGCCCTCGACCAACCCGATCTTTGGAAGCTTTCGATTGGGGCGGTGCTGCTCGGCCGCGTGGTAGAACGCGGCGGTATCCCTGACCGTCCGGGTGACGACGCCCTGGTGAATGATCTTCACCGGCAGGAGCGCGGCCCCTTCGACGTCGGGCAAACGACCCCGCGAAGGTTTCAGCCCGACGATCCCGCAACACGAAGCCGGGATGCGAATCGAGCCTCCCCCGTCATTGGCATGCGCGATCGGCACGACGCCGGCGGCGACGAGCGCGGCAGCACCCCCGGACGATCCACCCGTCGAGTGCTCCGTGTTCCACGGATTGCGGGTCGGTCCATAGACCAGGGCCTCGGTCGTTCCTGTGAGCCCGAACTCCGGCGTGGTCGTCTTTCCGAGCATGATGAAACCGAGGTCATGCAATTGCACGACGAACTCCGAGGTCTTCGTCGACGGCTCGTTCGGCATCCCGCGCGAGCCGAACAAGAGCGGGACCCCCTTCATCGAGTCGGTGTCTTTGACGAACGACGGCACTCCGGCGAACGCGCCCGTACCTGGCGCCATCGCTTCGGCGTGGGCCCAGTCGAACAGCGGCGTCGCGATCGCATTTAGAAGCGGATTGACGCTTTGCGCGCGCGCCACAGCAGCCTCGACCACTTCAGCGGCGCTGATCTCCCCCTCCCGAATCCTGCGTCGGATCGCGACCGCATCCGAGACCCCGAGAACGTCGTCGCAAAACGCACTGACCCTACTCACGGCTCGCACTTTACGTCGCCCCGAGCGTCGTTGTACAGCGCAGGCACCGGCGCTCCCGCCTCGCTGCTCCTGGACGCGGCCTTCGTGATAGGCTGCCAGCGCAAAACCAAACCAGGGCTAGACAACCGAGGAGCTCCAGATGGCGGACGTTCGTGTCACACAATCACACAGCTTGAGCCGAGACGAGGCCAAGCATCAGATGGCCGGCTTCGAAGAGATGATGAAGAAGTACGGCGTGAGCGCGAAGTGGTCCGGTGGCCACGCCGACCTGAAGGGAACCGGGGTCAAAGGCTCGATCGACGTGAGCGACAGCAAGGTCCAAGTCGAGCTCAAGCTCGGCATGCTCGCCAAGGCGGCTGGCATCGATCCGGCCCGCCTCGAGAAAAGCATCCGCCGACGCCTCAAAGAGGCTCTTGAGGGCGCTTGACGCCAAGGGTGGTGAGGAGCCGCAGCCACCCGCTATGCTGATAGTGAGTGGGGAAGGGGATCGCATTTCTGTCTTTTGCCTTCGGCGTCGCCATGTGCGCCGCCGCGCTCGGCGTCTTGTCCGCGGACTACCTCGTTTTCGAGGCACCTCGTGGGGTTGTCGGTTCCGCCGGCGGTGTGCTTATCGTTGTCGGGTTGACGGTCCTGGCGCGCGACCACCGCGGAAGTGATGTAATCGCCGCGATCCTGCTCTTGGCGTTTTCCGGCATCACTGGCTGGCTCACGTTCTACGGCCCTGAAGGCGTCATCGAGGGCGGCCTCTCCTTCATCCCTTCCTCCGTCCGCGACGCGCTCAGTCGGCTGATGTTCGGCCTCGGCGTCGTGGCCTGCGGCGGAATGGCCTACTTGGGGTTGCGTCGACTCCTGGGCTAGGCACCGCCTCGGCACAGGGTTGTGGTTGCGTCTACCGGACAACGATATCCAAGTTCCGAGCGCTGGTCCGTGCAACCGATCAACAGACCCGTGAAAAAGATGACCCCCAGTTTCATCCGGCTCGGACACCTTAGATCAGGCTGAGGCGCGCGCCTCCCCCCAACCGGACGGGAAGACGTTTTGCGCCCCAGCTCCCCGGCTGGGGTTCGAACACTCCGGCGCAGGCAGCACCACAGTCGGGACACGCGCCGTCCCGCAGGTTCCATTCCAAGAGCTCGTACCAATCACGGACGATGAGCGTTTTGCCGCAGCCGGCGCAGAACGTGGTATCGCCCTCGCGGTGGTGAACGTTGCCGGTGTAGACGTGATGAATTCCCGCGCTCTGGGCGATGACGCGAGCGCGCGCGAGTGTGGCCTTCGGCGTCGGTGGAAGATCCCGCATCTTGTAGTCCGGATGAAATGCCGAGAAGTGAAGCGGGATGTCCGGCCCGAGCTCTCGAAGAATCCATTCGCTCATGGCGCCGATCTCGCCATCGCTGTCGTTGTGCCCTGGGATCAGAAGCGTGGTGATCTCGAACCAGGTCGAGCCTTCGCTCCGGAGGTACCGGAGGGTCTCGAGGACGGTCTCGAGCTTCCCGCCTGCGATGCGCCAGTAGAAACTTTCGTCGAAGGCCTTGAGGTCGACGT
>JAPUKT010000001.1 GCA_027295555.1 Deltaproteobacteria bacterium | reverse complement strand
GATCCCGCACTCCTCGCGGCACTCTCGAACGAGCGCTTCCTCGGGCGACTCCCCGCTGTCGAGCTTACCGCCGGGGAACTCCCACAGCCCCGCCAGATGCTGGCCTTCGGCGCGCTTGGTGAGAAGCACTCGGCCGTTGTCGACGACGACTGCGGCTGCGACGATCGTCGGCATTACGGCCGCACCCCGATCGCACGAAGCAGCTGCGCTTTGGCGATACGAAGGCCGACCGCCGAGTCGACCACGTCGACCTGAGCCCGAATGAAGTCCGTCTGCGCCTGCAACAGATCGGTCGTGTTCACGATACCCACTTGCAGCTGCTCGCGCTTGACCCGATACCCCTCCCCGGCAGCGGTCAGCCCGAGTCGCGCAGACTTCATGGCAGCGTTGGCTGCAAGCACGCCGTGATACCCCTCCGCGATCTCGACACGAATCGCATCGCCGAGCGAGATCACGTCCGCGTATGCTCGTTGGAGCGCGCCTTGGAGTTGCTTCGAGCGGCCATGGGCCTCGATGGTGTCGTTCGGCGCCCAGCGAATCACGGCGCTGACCTCCCAGGTTCCCTCGAACCGCTCTTGCTGTGGAACCACGCGAAGATTGGGATTCGAGTACTGCGCGCTTCCGCGGACGAGCAGGTCCGGGACCCGCCCCCCGTTTGCCGACTTGAGCTGGTGTCGGGTCGCTTCGATGTACGTATAGAGCGCTCGGAGGTCGGGCCGGTCGCGTAACGCCCGTTCCCTCAACTCTTCTTCGGTCTCAGTCGGGATGCCGGTCACCGGTTCGGAGAGATCCTCCCCGAGGGTCGGAACGACATCGGTGTGCATCAGGGTCTGAAGCACGCGTTGCGTCACCTGAAACCCCAGCTTCGCGCGCTCCAACGCGACATTGGCCGCTTCGAGCTGGGCCTCAACGCGCATCAGGTCGACCCTCGCCGCGGCCCCGGCGCTCACCATCGCCCCGGTCTCCTTGCGTTGCGCTTCCGCGGCTTCGACCGCGCTCTCCGCCACGCCTACCCCCGCCTTGGCACGCGCAAACTCGTAGTACGCCCGCCGCGCATCGAACGCGACGTTGTTGAGCTCGGCTGCTACCTGCTGCTCGGCGGCTTTCTTGTTCTTCCTCGCGGCACGGTACGCGGGGAGCGCCTCGGCGAGCGAACCGGTGAAGGAGTAGATCAGGGTGGCGTCGGTCGCGTACTGGGAGGTCAGGGAGGGAAACTGAAAGCTGGTGAGGCCGCGCCAAAGCTCCTGTGCCGGAGGGTCCGCTACCGCGTTGACGAGATCCTCGATTTGGCCACTATCGCCCCCGGTGATCCCTGCGGTCTGCACCGGGCTGAGCTTCGTGGCACGACCGATGAGCTCGAGCCGTGGCACCAACCCCGACATCGCCTGAAGGGCCCCACCCTTGGCATCGAGTAGCAACGCTCGGGTCCACTGAACGTCGGGTGACGTCCGCATGACCTGCTCTACGGCTTGTTCCGAGGTGAGCCCGTCGGGGACGTAGAGCGACCGCAATCCACGCGCGGCGGCGTCGTCCTCGTCGCCCGCGGGTAGCCACGCCTCGCCACCGGGAGGCGCCTGTCCCTGCGCCCCGGCAAGACCGACAAAGAACAAGGCACCCGCGAACCCGACGAAACCCCTGTACTGTTGAATCCTCATGAATACTCCTAGCGGGAGGCATGATACCCGAGCGCCCCGAAAAGCCCGCTTGCCGCGCCCGCAACGCCGACCTATAGCCCCGGCCTATGTCCGACGGCTTGAAAGTCGCGGTGGTGGGAGTCACCGGAATGGTAGGCGCAGAAATGCTGCGCGTGCTCGAGCAGCGGATGTTCCCGGTACGTGAGCTCGTCCCGGTCGCGTCGGCTCGCAGTGCCGGCAAGACGATCACGTTTCGGGGCGCCGAGCACACCGTGGTGGAAATCGCCCCCGAGGTCTTCGAGGGTGTCGACCTGGCCCTCTTTTCCGCCGGCGGTGGGACTTCGCGCGAGTGGTCCCCGATCGCAGCGAGCAAGGGCGCCCTCGTCGTCGACAACTCGTCCGCGTTTCGTGCAGACCCGGAGGTCCCGCTGATCGTCCCGGAGGTGAACCCCGAAGCGGCTGCCGACCGCCCGAAGGGCATCATCGCCAACCCCAATTGCTCGACCATCCAAATGGTCGTCGCCCTCAAGCCGCTCCACGATGCGGCGCGCCTCAAGCGAGTGGTGGTCGCGACCTACCAAGCGATCAGCGGTGCGGGCGCCCAGGCCGTCGCGGCATTCGAGGCACAGGAAGCCGCCACGGGTCGTGGGGACAGCGTCGAAAAAGAGAAACTTTCTGGCCAGTTGAGCCGCAATCTTCTGATGCACTGGAAGCCGGATCCCGAGACGGGCTACCAAGAAGAGGAGCTCAAGATGGTCTCCGAGACTCGCAAGATTTTCGGAGACCCCTCCATCGATGTCTCACCGACCGCCGTGCGTGTGCCGGTGGTGACCGGGCACGGGGAGGCCGTGACCGTAGAGACCCATGAGCCCCTGACAGCGGCGCGCGCCAGGGAGCTCCTCGAGAAGGCCGAGGGTGTGGTGGTCGTCGATGATTTGGGCCGGGGGCGCTACCCGCAGCCCATCGATGCGGCAGGACAAGACGCGGTCTACGTGGGCCGGATCCGCGACGACGTCGGCAATCCGGGCGGGATCCAGATGTGGGTGGTCTCCGATAACCTGCGCAAGGGCGCAGCCCTCAACGCCGTCCAAATCGCCGAAACGGTTCTATTAAAGTGACGAAATGTCAGCGCCTAGCATAGAAGTAGGGCGGATGATGCCAGTTTGTCCTCCGGCCTCCCGAAAACACAGGGCTTTTGGGGTTGCGCGGTTGGCCCGGGGATTGCACGGAAATCAGGCCATGAAAGACCGATTCCTATTTCTTTTCTCGCTTGTGGCGGCGCTGATGGCGTTCGCTCCGACCACGTTCGCGCAAGACACGAACGCCTTGATCGACCGCATCAGCTCGATCAACGGGGAAACTTTCCTCGACGATGCACAGAGGCGTTATTTCAATGCTAGCGACTGTGGGGTCGACGGTGCGGGAGGTGACGGAGGCACCGGTGGGGCTGGTGGCGCGGGCGGCGCCGGTGGCGTCGGTGGAGCCGGTGGCACAGGCGGTGCCGGCGGCCTCAGCGCAACGGTGCAGAAAGGCGACCCCGCAACGACGACCTTCGAGATCCGCCTCCAGGAAACCGGCTCGGTGAACGAAGTGTTTCTCTGGGTCGGCGGTCAGAATGCGCAATGCAATCTTGTCGACAACCGAAACGAAACCATGAACATCTGTGGCGAGCTCACCACCGGCAACCCGCGATCGGTAGGCAACAATTTCTTGATCATCGACCTAGTCCTCCAAGATCTACTCGACGCGCGCTCCGGAAGCACCGGCATCGTCACTTGCGAGTCCGGACTGAGGGGCACCCCGTACGAAATCTTCGTGTTTCGGAATCAGTCACCTGGCGCGGGCGATGTCCTCCCGTCGGACTACGGGATCGCAGAGTTCACGGTGGACGTTCAGCCGCCGAACCAGCCATTGGTCGACACAACCCCCCAGCGCCAATCCGACTTCAACATCACGTGGAGCGACCCCGACCCCGCGGACGATATTCAAATTTGGTCGTTCTGGTTTTCCGAGACCGACGACCCGGAAACCGCGATCGAGCTAGGCATTACGGCGGACTTGAACGCCCGAAGCCAGACAATTTCCGCCGCAGCGCTCGGCCTCGAAGCTGAGGAGTCCGGTTTCGTTTTCGTGAACGCCTTTGATCAGGCGTTCGTCTCTGACCAACAGGGCGGAAACGAGGGAGAGCTCTCCGAAGGTGTTGAGGTGACGAGCGTGGCGGTGGCTGGCGTTTGCGACGTTACTGGAGAATGCGGCGGGTGCTCGGTC